>URQJ01000026.1 GCA_900549945.1 uncultured Oscillospiraceae bacterium | reverse complement strand
TGACGGCCGACCCGGTGCAGACGGCGCTGCCGGGCGCAGAATAGGAAAAGAGGCGCGCCAAGCGGCACGCCTCTCCTCCTGAAGGGATAAAAAATGAAAAATATAAAAGGTCGATAAACTCTGATGAAACGAGCCTTATGCCCGGACGCGGCCGATTGCGGCAATGATGATGTCCGCGATGTCGTCCGTCTCAAACTGCGAGGAATCGATCGTCAGGTGGTAATTCGAGAGATCGTCCCAGCGCTTGTTCGAGTAGAAATTGTAGTAGTTCGCGCGCTGTTTGTCGCGTTTTGCGATGAAATCGGAGACCTTTTTCTCCTCGCACAGCCCCTTGCGCAGGATTCTTGCGACGCGTGCGTCCTTGTTCGCGTGGATGAAAACGCGGAACACGTTCTTGTAATCGCGCAGGATATAGTCGCCGCAGCGCCCGATGACGACGCACGGCCCTTTGTCGGCTGCGCTCTTGATGATGTCGCTTTGCAGGATGAACAGCTTGTCGTTGATCGGCATCTCGTTGATGCCTGTGATGCGGCTGCCGAAGGTGTAGTTGCCCATGACCATGGAGTACAAAAGGCTGCTTCCGGCTTTCTCATCTGCTTTCTCAAAGACCTCCTCGCTCAAACCGCTCTTCTTTGCGGCCATCGCGATCAGTTCCTTGTCGAGAAGGGGGATGTTCAGCTTTTCGGCCAGTCGTTCGCCGACCTCGTGGCCGCCGCTGCCATACTGACGGGCAATCGTGATAATCGGTAACATATGCACGCCTCCTCGGTGTTTTGCCGGTGCGGAACAGCACGGCGAAATTGTTGAAAACACGCTAAATATACATGCGATATACATGAAATATGTGTATTTTCTATAGTTATCCTACTCCAATTTTCCCGGAATGTCAACAGGCAGAACAGGTTTTTTATTCTAAAAAAGTGCGAATCGTTAAAATACTTCAAAAATATAAAACTATTTTGTGCAATTAACATACGAATAACCGGAGGACAGGCAAAATTCTTCGTCGGTTCTTCACAACATTTTCACATTTTGCGTGTATACTGAGAGACACAAGGGCAGAGAGAAAGGCAGGGATGCGGTATGTACAGAATTCTCGTAGTGGACGACGAGGCGAAGATCCGGCTGCTCATCCGGAAATACGCCGAGTTTGAGGGAAACGAGGTGACCGAGGCGGAAAACGGCATGGAGGCGGTGAACCTCTGCCGCCAGAGCCCCGACCGGTTCGACATGATTATCATGGATGTGATGATGCCGGAGCTCGACGGGTTTTCGGCCGTCGCGGAGATCAAAAAGATCGCGTCGCCGGCCGTCATCATGCTTTCGGCGCGCGGCGAGGAGTACGACAAGATCCACGGTTTCGAGCTCGGCGTGGACGATTACGTCGTCAAGCCGTTTTCGCCCAAAGAGCTGATGATGCGTGTCAACGCCGTGATGAACCGCGTGCGCCGCACGGGCGGCCAGAAGCGCGATGTCTTTCGCGCGGAGGGGCTCGAGGTCGATTTCACGGCGCGCACCGTCACGGTGGACGGCGCGCGGGCGGACCTGTCGCCGAAGGAATACGACCTGCTTTTCTACCTCGTCAATAACCGCGGTATCGCGCTGACGCGCGAGATGCTGATCACGAACGTATGGGGCTACGATTTCTACGGGGACGACCGCACGCTCGACACGCACATCAAGCTGCTGCGCCGCAGCCTCGGGCCGTACAGCCGGTTTATCGTCACGCTGCGCGGCGTAGGCTACCGGTTTGAAGCGGGCGCATGAGGCCGCTTGTGAGGCGGCTGAAAAGGCCCGGCATCCGCGCGCAGGTGCTGCTCGGCTTTACCGCATTTACCGCGCTGATTGTCGCGCTGCTCTGGTTTTTCCAGATCGGCCTGCTCAACACGTTCTACAAGGCGATCAAGACGAATGAGATCCGCGCCGTTTCGAACCGCGTTGTCGAAATGCTGGACAGCGGCGCTTCGATGGCCGACTTCATCGAGATCACCTATAGCGCGAACGTGTCGATCCTTCTGGCCGACAAGAACGGCACGAATATCTCGGTATCCCCGAACGCGCGCGGCAGCGTGCTCGAGCGGTTCGACACGATCGACTGCCGCATGCTTTTCCTCGAGGCGAAGGCGGCGGGCGGCAGCGTGCTCGAGGACAATCTGGAGCAGGCTGCGGGCGATATCGGCGCGGGTATTCTCTACGCGCAGATCGTCACGCTTTCGGACGGCGGCGAGTATCTTGTGCTGCTGAACAGCAGCGTCGTGCCCGTCGATTCCACGGTGGAGACGCTCAAGGTGCAGCTCTGGTGCCTCACCGCCGTGATGCTGCTGCTCGCGCTCGTGCTGGCGCTGTTTATCGCCGCGCGGCTCTCGAAGCCGATCGAGCGGATCAACGACTCCGCGAAGCACCTCGCGCAGGGGAATTACGCGATCCGCTTTCCGGAGAGCGGCGCGCGCGAGGTGGCGGAGCTTGCGGGCACGCTGAACTACGCGGCGGCGGAGCTTTCGAAGGTGGAGGACCTGCGGCGCGAGCTGATCGCGAACGTCTCGCACGACCTGCGCACGCCGCTGACGATGATCTCCGGCTACGCCGAGGTCATGCGCGACATCCCCGGTGAGAACACGCCGGAGAACGTGCAGGTCATCATCGATGAATCGAACCGGCTGGCGGACCTCGTCAACGACCTGCTCGACCTTTCGAAGCTGCAAAGCGGCACGCAGAAGCTCGCCCCCGCGGTGTTCTGCCTGACGGAGGACATCAAAAAAACGCTGCACCGCTACGATAAGCTGGCCGGCTACAGTTTCCCGTTTAGCTTTGACCGCCCGGTGTACGTCTGCGCCGACCGCCTGCGCATCTCGCAGGTGCTCTATAACCTCGTGAACAATGCGATTCACTACGCGGGGGCGGACAAAACGGTTTCGCTGCGCCAAAGCGCCGCGGGCGGCGTCGTGCGCGTGGAGATCAGCGACACGGGCGAGGGCATTCCCGCCGACAAGCTGCCGTATATCTGGGACCGCTACTACAAGGTGGATAAGGACCACCGCCGCGCGCAGATCGGCACCGGCCTCGGACTTTCGATCGTGAAAAATATCCTCGACATGCACGGCGGGCGCTACGGCGTCACGAGCATGGTGGGGCAGGGCAGCACGTTTTGGTTCGAGCTGCCCGAATACACGGAGCCGCCCGCGCCGCGTGGCTGACCGGCACGGCGCTTCCCGCACCGCTTTTCTGCGTCAAAATGTTGCCGTGCGTTCCTGATGCACAGCGTTTTCAGGCCGTTTTGAGCCGCCCGGAAGGCACCGATGCTTTTTCGGGCGGCTTTTTCGGCGCAATTCGGGGCGAAAGCCGCGTGTTGTTCCAAATTGCAGAAAAAGCGTTCCTGAAAATCCTATATTTTCATCCGGAAAAATCGCGAAAATGCTTGATAAAAGAATATCGATATGATAAAATTTATTGAACCGAGTTTTTCGGATGGCGGCAAAAACCGCGCATCCGGGCGTCGGCGCATGCCCTGCGGCAGGATGTTTACATAAAACGGAGCTTTCGGCGCGGGTTTTCCGAAGGCGCGCCGCCGCGGCGCAGCGCAAAAAACCGGTGCAGCCACACGGCAGATTCAATTATCCAAAATAAATTATAGAAAGGATGACAGGAGTAGCTATGAAGTACAGCTATTATCCGGGGTGCACCCTGAAGACGAAGGCAAAGGATCTCGACGCCTATGCCAGAGCTTCTGCAAAGGCGCTGGGATTCGAGCTTGAAGAGATCGAAAACTGGCAGTGCTGCGGCGGTGTTTACCCGCTCGGCTCCGATGAGATCGCGACAAAGCTTTCTTCGGTGCGCGCTCTGAATGAGGCGAAGGAGAAAGGGCAGGATCTCGTGACGCTCTGCTCCGCATGTCATCACGTCATCAAGCGCGTCAACGATGACATGAAGAATGTGGAGGATATCCGCACGAGGGCCAACAACTACATGCAGCTCGGCGAGCCCTATGCGGGCGAGACCAACGTGCTGCATTTCTTGGAGGTACTGCGCGACCGGGTCGGCTTCGACGAACTCAAGAAGAAGGTCACGAACCCCCTGAAGGGCAGGAAGATCGGCGCCTATTACGGCTGCCTGCTTCTGCGCCCCGGCAAGCTCCTCGAGTTTGACGACCCGGAGAATCCCACGATTATCGAGGATTTCATCCGCGCCATCGGCGCCGAGCCGGTCGTTTACCCCTACCGCAACGAATGCTGCGGCGGCTATATCTCCCTCAAGGAAAAGGATATGTCGAAGCGCATGAGCGCGACGGTCATGGAGAGCGCGGCCGGCATGGGGGCGGAGATGCTCATCACGGCATGTCCGCTCTGCATGTACAACCTCAACAAGAGCGGCAGCGGGGCCATCCCGGTCTACTATTTCACCGAGCTTCTCGCGGAGGCGCTCGGCGTCAAGGAGGAGGCGGCAACGAAGTGAACAACGCAAAGAAACAGGCGCAGGAGATCCGCGAGATCAGCGGCGTCAACCCGTATAAGTGCATGAAGTGCGGCAAGTGCTCCGCTTCCTGCCCGTCGTTCAATGAAATGGACATCAAGCCGCACCAGTTCGTCTCGTATGTGCTGAACGATGAGATCGAAGCGCTTATGAAGTCGGAATCGCTCTGGAAGTGCCTTTCCTGCTTCGCGTGCGTGGAGCGCTGTCCGCGCGATGTAAAGCCCGGCAAGCTCATCGACGCGGCGCGGCAGCTCGTGGTGCGCCAGCGCGGCGAGACCTACCTCTCGCCCGACGAGGTTCCGGAGCTTCTCGATCCGGACCTCCCGCAGCAGCTCTTAGTCAGCGCGTTCAGAAGATACAGGAGGTGATAGCGTGCAAAGAATAGGAGTTTTTGTCTGCCACTGCGGCAGCAACATCGCGGCCACGGTCGACGTGAAGAAGGTCGTGGAGATGGCCCGCCTTGAGCCGGGCGTCGTGCACGCGGAGGATTACCAGTATATGTGCTCGGAGGTCGGCCAGGCGAAGATCGCCGCGGCGATCCACGAAAAGCACCTGACCGGCATCGTGGTGTGTTCCTGCTCGCCGCGCATGCATGAGACGACCTTCCGCAAGGCCGCCGAAAAGGCTGGCCTCAACCCCTACATGGTGGAAATCGCCAACATCCGCGAGCACTGCTCGTGGATTCACAAGAATATCGAGGAGGCCACCGAAAAGGCCGTGATCCTCGCGCGCGCAGCGATCGCGAAGGTCAACCTCGACGCGCCGCTCGTCGCGGGTGAAAGCCGCGTCACGAAGCGCGCGCTCGTCATCGGCGGCGGCATCGCCGGCATCCAGACCGCGCTCGATATTGCGGACGCGGGCTATGAGGTCGACATCGTCGAAAAGACGCCGAGCATCGGCGGCAGAATGTCTCAGCTCGACAAGACGTTCCCGACGCTCGACTGCTCCGCGTGCATCCTCACGCCGAAGATGGTGGAGGCTTCCGCGCACGAGAAAATCAACATCTACACCTACAGCGAGGTCGAAAAGGTTTCCGGCTTCGTAGGCGATTTCACGGTCGACATCCGCAAGAAGGCGAGAAGCGTCGATATGACGAAATGCACCGGCTGCGGCCTGTGTCAGGAGAAGTGCCCCTCGAAGAAAACGCCCAGCGAGTTCAACCGCGGGCTGGGCACGAGAAGCGCCATCTACACGCCGTTTGCGCAGGCGATCCCGAACGTACCGGTTATCGACCGCGAGCACTGCATCAAGTTTAAGACCGGCAAGTGCGGCCTGTGCGAAAAGGTCTGTCAGGCGGGTGCGATTGATTACACCCAGAAGGATGAGATCATCACCGAGAAGTACGGCGCGATCGTCGTCGCGACCGGCTTCGATACGATTAAGCTCGATAAATACGACGAATACGCGTACAGCCAGAGCAAGGACGTCGTCACGTCGCTCGAGCTCGAGCGCATTATGAACGCCGCAGGCCCCACGAAGGGCCATCTGGAGCGCCTTTCCGACGGCAAGCCGCCGAAGAACATGGTGTTCATCCAGTGCGTCGGCAGCCGCTGTTCCGACAACCGCGGCAAGAGCTACTGCTCGAAGATCTGCTGCATGTACACCGCGAAGCACGCGATGCTGATCCGCGACAAGTACCCGGACGTAAACGTGACGGTGTTCTACATCGACGTGCGCACACCCGGCAAGAATTTCGATGAATTCTACCGCCGCGCGGTCGAGGATTACGGCGTCAACTACGTGAAGGGTCAGGTCGGCAAGGTTGCCCCGCAGCCGAACGGCCAGCTCCTCGTGCAGGGCGTCGACCTGATCGACAACAAGCAGATTCTCATGGAGGCGGACATGGTCGTCCTCGCAACCGCCATTGAGCCGGACCCGTCGGTCCGCGGCCTTGCGACGATGCTCACCGCCAGCATCGATACGAACAACTTCCTCACCGAGGCGCATGCGAAGCTCCGCCCGGTCGAGTCGCCCACGGCCGGCGTGTTCCTTTCCGGCGTGTGTCAGGGCCCGAAGGATATTCCGGAGACGGTCGCGCAGGCCGGCGCCGCGGCGGTCAAGGCCATCGGTCTGCTCGCCAAGGATAAGCTGATGACGAACCCGTGCACCGCGAAGTCCGACGAGCTGCTGTGCAACGGCTGTTCGCAGTGCGCGAACGTGTGCCCCTACGGCGCGATCAGCTATGAGACGAAGCTCATCAACGACCACGGCATCCGCGAGGAGCGCCGCATCGCGGTCGTGAACAACGCGCTCTGCCAGGGCTGCGGCGCCTGCACCGTCACCTGCCCGTCCGGCGCGATGGATCTGCAGGGCTTCTCGAACAGACAGATTCTTGCGGAGGTGGATGCAATATGTCGATAACAGCGAACGAAGAATTCAAGCCGAAGATCGTGGCCTTCTGCTGCAACTGGTGCAGCTACGCCGGCGCGGATCTCGCGGGCAGCAGCCGCCTCACCTACCCGGCGGACGTCAAGATCATCCGCGTGCCGTGCTCCTGCCGCGTGAACCCCATGTTCATCCTGCGTGCCTTTGAAAAGGGCGCGGACGGCGTGATCCTGTGCGGCTGCCACCCGGGCGACTGCCACTACAGCACGGGCAACTACTACGCGAGAAGAAGAATGGCGCTGCTCTTCTCCATGCTCGATTACATCGGCGTGGAGCACGGCCGCACCCGCGTGGAATGGGTCTCGGCGGCTGAGGGCGTGAAGTTCTCCCAGACCATGAACGAGTTTGTGGAGAAGATCACCTCGCTCGGCAAAAACGTCAGACTGGAGGATTTGAGATGCAGGAAATAATCAACCGCGCAAAAGAGCTTCTGGCGGATGGAACCGTCGTTCGAGTCCTCGGCTGGAGGATCGGCGACCTGCCGTACAATCCGGAGCCCTCCTACTTTGAGACGGCGGAGGATCTGGAAGCGAATTTCGTGTACAACGGTTTCTGCGGCGCGAACCTGAGCAAGTACATGATCGAGGGCTCGAAGCTCGAGGGTAAGACGCTCGTCTTTCTGAAGCCGTGCGATACATACAGCTTCAACCAGCTCATCAAGGAAAACCGCGTGGACCGCGAAAAGGCCTACATCATCGGCATCGGCTGCAAGGGCAAGCTCGACGTCGAGAAGATCAAGGCGCAGGGCGTCAAGGGTATCCTCAATATCCGCGGCGCAGAGTACGACGGCCCCGCCGATACGCTGACCGCGGAGACGCTCTACGGCGAAAAGACCGTACCGTACAAGGACGCGATGCTCGAGCGCTGCCACGTCTGCAAGGGCAAGGACCACATGGTCTACGACGAGCTGCTCGGCGAAAGCACCGATACGAAGGATGCGGACCGCTTCGCGGAGGTCGAGAAGATCGAGGCGATGAGCCCGGAGGAAAAGTTTGCATACTTCCAGTCCGAGCTGAGTAAGTGCATCCGCTGCAACGCCTGCCGCAACGTGTGCCCGGCGTGCAGCTGCCGCAAGTGCGTGTTCGACAGCACAAAGTTCGACAGCGCGCAGAAGGCGAACGTCGACTCCTTCGAGGAGAAGATGTTCCACATCATCCGCGCGTTCCATGTGGCGGGCCGCTGCACAGACTGCGGCGAATGCAGCCGCGTATGTCCGCAGGGCATTCCGCTGCACCTGTTCAACCGCAAGTTTATCAAGGATATAGACGAATTTTACGGCGAATATCAGGCCGGCGCCGATGCGGAGTCGAAGGGTCCGCTGACGAGCTTCACGTTCGGCGACGTCGAGCCGGGTGTCACCGGGGGAAGGAGATAAGCCATGTTCAAGATTGCAAAGCGTAATCTGCCCGAGCTTTTCAAGGCGATCGCGGCACAGCAGGCGCTTTACCTGCCGGTGAACATCAGCGGCCAGACGAATTTCGCGGTCTGGACCGAGGGGACCGAGGCGGATCTCGATACGCTCAAGACGGTCAAGTCTCCAAAGGATATGTTCTTCCCGCAGAGCGAAACGCTTTACACGGTCAGGAGAGAGCAGAAGAAGCTCTCGATTGAGCCGCAGGCGCTCCTCGAGCAGAAATTTGTGGCGTTCGGCATGAAGGCGTGCGACATTCAGGGCATTAAGGTGCTCGACAAGGTCTTTCTCGCCGAGCCGGTCGATACATTCTACAAGGCCCGCCGCGAGCACGGCACCATCGTGGCGCTCGCGTGCCACGAGCCGGAGGAAACCTGCTTCTGCAAGGTGTTCGGCGTGGACTGCGCCGAGCCGGACGCGGACGTTGTGATGTGGGCGGTCGGCGAGAATTACTGCTGGAAGCCCGTGACGGAAAAGGGCGAGGCGCTCACCGCGTCCGTCTCCGCGGTGCTGGAAAGTGCCGGGGCGGAGGACGAAAAGGCCGTCGCAGGCGAGCAGGAGAAGATCCGCGCGATTGTCGAAAAGCTGCCGTATACGAACCTTTCGCTCGAGGGCTGGGACGGCAATGCCACCGAAGAAAAATTCAACTCTCCCGTTTGGGAAAAGCTCTATAAGCCGTGCCTTGCGTGCGGTACATGCACCTTTGTGTGCCCCACCTGCCAGTGCTACGACATCAAGGACTACGATACCGGCCACGGCGTCCAGCGCTACCGCTGCTGGGACTCCTGCATGTATTCGGACTTTACGATGATGGCGCACGGCAATAACAGAACGAGCCAGATGCAGCGCTACCGCCAGCGCTTTATGCACAAGCTCGTCTACTTCCCGGCGAACAACGACGGCATGTATTCCTGCGTCGGCTGCGGCCGCTGCGTGGAGAAATGCCCGGCTTCGCTGAATATTGTAAAGGTCATCAAAGCCTTTGAAAAGGAGGCAGTCGATCAATGAGTGAATGTACGTGCCATTGCCACGATAATTATGTGAAGGACGTCCTGATCCCGCAGGTCGGCGTTATCACCGATATCCGCGAGGAAACGCCGGACGTCAAGACGTTCCGCGTCAATGCGCCGGAGGGCGGCAAGCTCTTCGAGCACATGCCCGGCCAGTGCGCGATGCTCTGCGCGCCGGGCGTGAGCGAGGGTATGTTCTCGATCACCTCCTCGCCGACGAACAAGGAATATCAGGAGTTCAGCATCAAGAAGTGCGGTATGCTCACCGATTACCTGCACAGCCTTGAGGTCGGCGACGAGATCACCGTCCGCGGCCCGTACGGCAACAACTTCCCGGTGGATACGGAGCTTAAGGGAAAAAACCTGCTCTTCATCGCCGGCGGCATCGGCCTCGCGCCGCTGCGTTCGGTCATCAACTACGTGCTCGATAACCGCAGCGATTACGGCACGATCGACATCCTGTACGGCTCCCGCTCGAAAGACGACCTCGTGCAGCTCAAGGAAATTCAGGACGTTTGGATGAAGACCGAGGGCGTCAACGTATACCTCACGATCGACCGCGAGCAGGAGGGCTGGGACGGCCACGTCGGCTTCGTGCCCGCTTACCTCAAGGAGCTCGGCTTCGATACGAATAAGACGGCGCTTTTGTGCGGCCCCCCGATCATGATTAAGTTCTGTCTCGCGTCGCTCATTGAGATGGGCTTTTCGAAGGAGCAGGTCTACACGACGCTCGAGCTGCGCATGAAGTGCGGCATCGGCAAGTGCGGCCGCTGCAACATCGGCTCCAAGTATGTCTGCAAGGACGGCCCTGTCTTCCGCTGCGACGAAATCGACGAGCTGCCGAACGAATATTAAGAAAGGGAATGGCTTAACATGGAAAATATGGTAAATGTATATTTTTTCGGTAAACGCTACAGCGTCCCTGCGGATCTCACGATCATGACCGCCATGGAGTATGCCGGTTATACGCTGAAAAGAGGCTGCGGCTGCCGCCACGGCTTCTGCGGCGCCTGCGCGACGATTTACCGCATCAAGGGCGATAACGAGCTTAAAACCTGCCTCGCCTGCCAGACGCAGGTTCAGGAGGGTATGTACGTTGCGAGCATCCCCTTCTTCCCGACGGATAAGCGCCTCTATGACATCAACGAGATTAAGCCGAACCAGCAGATCATGATGGAGCTCTACCCCGAGATCTACAGCTGCATCGGCTGCAACGCCTGCACAAAGGCATGTACGCAGAGCCTCAACGTCATGCAGTACATCGCCTATGCGCAGCGCGGCGAGCTTGAGAAGTGCGCCGAGGAATCCTTTGACTGCGTGAGCTGCGGCTGCTGCTCGGTGCGCTGCCCGGCGGGCATCTCGCACCCGATGGTCGGCCTGCTCGCGAGACGCCTCACCGGCAAGTATATCGCGCCGGAGACGCAGCACCTCAAGAACCGCGTGGAGGAGATCAACAGCGGCGCGTACGACGAGCTGATCGAAAAGGTCATGCAGAAGCCGATCGCGGAGATGCAGGAGCTTTACAACACGAGAGAAATCGAGAAATAAGGAGGGTTCGCCATGTTTACACCGGAAATGCTCGCCTCCGTCAAAAAGGTAGAGGCAACCAGAGACGCGCGTATGGGCATGGAGCCCAGACGCATGACCGCAGAGGAGAAAGATACCCTCCTGAAGGCGTATCACCCGGACTATCGGGAGGACGGCTTCGACACGATCAAGATCGGGCCGAATAAGGGCCAGAAGGTGCCGGCGGAGCTCGGTCACCTGTTGCACTCGAACAGCCGCCTTCTGAACCACCCGGTCGACCTCAACAAGGTCGATTACGATGTGGATGTGCTCGTCATCGGCGGCGGCGGCGCCGGCGCTTCGGCGGCCATCGAGGCCCACAATGCGGGCGCAAACGTCATGATCGTAACGAAGCTGCGCATCGGCGACGCGAATACGATGATGGCGGAGGGCGGCATTCAGGCTGCCGATAAGGAAAACGACTCCCCGGTTCAGCATTATCTCGACGCCTTCGGCGGCGGCCACTTTGCTGCACGCCCGGAGCTGCTCCGCCGCCTCGTCATGGAAGCGCCGGACGCGATTAAGTGGCTGAACGAGCTCGGCGTCATGTTCGACAAGGACGCCGAGGGCAATATGATTACGACCCACGGCGGCGGCACCTCGAGAAAGAGAATGCACGCCTGCAAGGATTATTCCGGCGCGGAGATCATGCGCACTTTGCGCGACGAGGTTCTGAACCGCAAGATCCCGGTCGTCGAGTTCACTTCGGCCGTCGAGCTGATCAAGGATGAAAAGGGTCAGGTTGCGGGCGCGGTGCTCCTCAACATGGAGACCGACGACTACATGATCGCGCGCGCAAAGACGGTCATTATCGCCACGGGCGGCGCGGGCCGGCTGCATTACCAGAACTTCCCGACCTCGAATCACTACGGCGCAACGGCGGACGGCCTGATCCTCGGCTACCGTGCGGGCGCTCCGCTCCTGTATCAGGATACGATCCAGTACCACCCGACGGGCGTTGCGTTCCCGTCGCAGATCTTCGGCGCGCTCGTCACCGAGAAGGTCCGCTCCCTCGGCGCGATGCTCGTCAACGTGGAAGGCGAAGCCTTCATGCATCCGCTTGAAACGCGCGACGTCGCGGCGGCTTCCATCATCCGCGAGTGCACCGACCGCCACAAGGGTGTCACGACGCCGCTCGGCAGCGGCGTGTGGCTCGATACCCCGATGATCGAGCGCATCGGCGGCGAGGGCACGATCGAAAAGCGTATCCCGGCCATGCTGCGCATGTACATGAACTACGACATCGATATGCGCAAGGTGCCGATCCTCGTTTATCCGACGCTCCACTACCAGAACGGCGGCCTCGAGATCGGCGGCGACGGCTTCACGAAGGCGATCGATAACCTGCTTGTCGCGGGCGAGGCTGTCGGCGGCATCCACGGCCGCAACCGCCTGATGGGCAACTCTCTGCTCGACATCATCGTTTTCGGCCGCAATGCCGGCAAGGCTGCCGCGGCGAAGGCGAAGGAGACCGAGCTCGGCGCGATGACGCTCGAGCACATCGAGCAGTATGCGAAGGAGCTCGCGAACGCCGGCATCGAATCCGACGACGTTTCCCCGCTGCTCCTGCCGAAGTACGCCCGCCACGAAAGATAAGCACAGACTGCGCTGCTCCGGGCCGCCTTTGGGTGAGCCCGGTATGCGCTTTGCCTGAATAAGGAAAGGAAGTTGTTTCCAGCTATGCGTGAAATTGAAGTCAGCCAGATCACAGACGTCGTCGAGCGCCTGTGCATCGCAGCGAACGAGCACCTGCCGGAGGACGTAAAGTGCGCCATCCGCTCCTGCCGCGCCTGCGAGGACGGCGAGATCGCCAAGGGCGTTCTCGACAACATCATCGAAAACTTTGAGATTGCGGACAACGAATGCGTTCCGATCTGTCAGGATACCGGCATGGCCTGCGTATTTCTGGAGATCGGGCAGGACGTGCACCTTACCGGCGGCGATCTGACCGAGGCCGTCAATGAGGGCGTGCGCCGCGGCTATGATAAGGGCTATCTGCGCAAGTCCGTCGTCAAGGATCCGGTTCGCCGCGGCAATACGGGCGACAATACGCCGGCAATGCTCTATACGGAGATTGTCCCGGGCGAAAACGTTAAGGTCACGGTCGGACCGAAGGGCTTCGGCAGCGAGAACATGAGCCAGATCCGTATGTTCAAGCCGTCCGCCGGCCTGCAGGGCATCAAGGATTTCATCCTTGAGGTCGTAGAGACGGCTGGCCCGAACCCCTGCCCGCCGATGGTCGTCGGCGTCGGCATCGGCGGCACATTCGATAAGGCGGCGCTGCTCGCGAAGAAGGCGCTCATGCGCCCGCTCGATTCCGAGAATCCCGACCCGTTCTATGCGGACCTCGAAAAGGAGATGCTCGAGAAGGTCAACCAGCTCGGCATCGGCCCGCAGGGATTCGGCGGCAAGACGACGGCGATCGGCCTTAATATCGAGACGATGCCGACGCACATCGCCGGCATGCCGTGCGCGGTCAACATCAACTGCCACGTGACGCGCCACAAGACGGAGGTGCTCTGAAATGGAAAAGCATATTAAGCTGCCCCTTACAGCGGAGCTTGCAAAGACGCTCCACGCCGGCGATACGGTGTACCTCACCGGCACGATCTATACCTCCCGCGACGCCGGGCACAAGAGAATGTGCGAGGCGCTGGCAAAGGGTGAAAAACTGCCGTTTGACCCGACGGACGCGACGATCTACTACGTCGGCCCGACGCCCGCGAAGCCGGGTCAGGTCATCGGCTCCGCAGGCCCCACGACGAGCGGCCGCATGGATGCCTATGCACCGACGATGATGTCGGTGGGCGCCCGCGGCATGATCGGCAAAGGCGCGCGCCTGCCGGAGGTTGTCGAGGCGATGAAGAAGTACAGCGGCGTCTATTTCGGCGCGATCGGCGGCGCAGGCGCGCTGCTTGCCAAGTGCATCAAGAGCGCGGAGCTCATCGCGTATGAGGATCTCGGCGCCGAGGCGCTGCGCAGGCTGTACGTGGAGGAGATGCCGCTCGTCGTCATCATCGACAGCGAGGGCAACAACCTCTACGAGGAAGGCCGCGCGGCATATCTCGCACAGCACAAATAAATTGTCTTTGCAGCAGGAGGCGGAATTGCTCCGCCTCTTGTTTGTGCACATCAATTCTGACAGAATAAAAGGGGAATGAAGCGAAATGACACCTGAAATGATTGCTGAGATTCTGGAAACCATCATGATTCTCGCCTTCGGCCTTTCCTGGCCGCTTTCCATCTACAAGTCCGTGAAGTCGAGAACCGCGAAGGGCAAGAGCCTGCAGTTTGAGTTCTTCATCTGGCTCGGCTACATCGCGGGCATCGTGATGAAGTGCATCCAGTGCTTCATCATCGGCAAGAGCGGCCCGATTTTCTATCTGGGCTGGGTATTCTATGTCCTGAACTTTGTCGAGATCACGATCGACATGATCCTCTATTTCCGCAATGTCAAGCTCGACAAGGAGCGCGACGCAGCGGCAAAATAAAAAGCAGTTCAGCCGGTCAATCAAAAAGAAGCGGAGAGCATTTGCCCTCCGCTTCTTTTTTGCAAATACAGCGTTCGGACCGCCTCGCCGGCGCGGACAGCTTCACTGCTCTGCACGGCGCTGCGGAGCGGCTGTGTCACGCCCCGCGGCGGGCTTTGTAATCTTCGCCCCACGTCCACAGCGCGTCGAGCACCGGACGCAGGCTCATGCCGAGCGGCGTCAGCGCGTATTCCACGCGCGGCGGCACTTCGGCGTACACGGTGCGCGTCAGCAGCCCGCTATCCTCCATGGCGCGCAGCTGGGCGGTCAGCACCTTCTGCGAAATGCCGCTGAGCGATTTTTTTAGCTCGCCGAAGCGCTTTTTGCCGGGCAGCAGATCCCGCAGGATCAGCACTTTCCACTTGTCGCCGATCAGCATCAGCGTCGTTTCCACCGGGCAGGCCGGCAGTGTTTTTAAAGCCATCGTATCCGGCATAAAAAGGACCTCCAAATCATTGAAAGACTGCTGGGTTCCTAAGCATTATACGCCAATTTTCCGAGCTTGTCAAATATAGGGGAAGCCAAAAGCGGCTTATAATCTGAATAGTATCATTTTGGTTCCTATAGCACTTTATTGTGCTTACTTTACAATAGAGCCTATTGAAGGTATACTGTAGACAAGAGATGCGGAGACGGCCGCTCCGGCAGGCTCAAAAATCATCATGCAGATACGGAGGAAACAAAGATGAAAATCACAGTGGTTTGTGCGGCGGGAAAACAGGGCTCAATGCTCGTGCGCGAGGCGCTCTCGAGAGGGCACGCGGTCACGGCAGTCGTGCGGGATGCGGCGGCAGCGCCGGCGGGCGCCGATGTGCTCGTTCGGGATCTTTTCGACCTGACACGGGAGGATCTCGCGGGAAGCGATGTGGTCATCGACGCATTCGGCGCGTGGACGCCGGAAACGCTGCCGCAGCACAGCACCTCGCTGCTGCATCTCTGCGACCTGCTTTCCGGCACGCAGGCACGCTTGCTTGTTGTCGGCGGGGCAGGCAGCCTGTATACGGATGCGGCGCACACGGCCTGCCTCGCAGAAAGCCCCGATTTTCCGGAGGCCTTTAAGCCGCTTGCGGCGGCCATGGCGGAGGCGCTCGCTGCGCTGCGGAAGCGGGAGGATGTGCGCTGGACGTATCTCTCGCCGGCGGCGGACTTCCGCGCGGACGGCGAAAAAACCGGCCGCTACTGCTTCGGCGGCGAGGAGCTCACACTGAATGCGCGTGGGGAAAGTGCGATCAGCTATGCAGATTATGCCGCAGCCATGCTCGACGAGGCCGAGCGCGGCGAACACATCCGGCAGCGCATCAGCGTCGTGGGGGCGTGAGCGGCGCCGGAAATCTGAGCTGCGCGGCAATGCGGCTGTCTGTGCGCGTGCCCCCGCATGCGCATTGGCGGCTGGAACATGGGTGCAGATATAGAGGAGCGGGAGGCCTGTCGGCTTTCCGCTCCTTTGGGCGCTGTCTGAGCCGCGTCAGACGGCGGGCTCGCCTGCGGCGCGGATCATCTGCTCGAGCGCCTTTGCGGCGAGGCTCAGCGTCTGGTCGCGGCGCTTGACGAGGCAGACGGAACGC
>URQJ01000025.1 GCA_900549945.1 uncultured Oscillospiraceae bacterium | reverse complement strand
CTCCAGCATGCGGAGCGCCGCGCGATCCTTGGCGCTTCCCGTCGGGTTTAAATACTCGAGCTTCAAAAGCGGCGCGGTATGCAGACCGGCCGCAGCCGCAAAGCGCGATGCACGCAGCAGCGGCGTTTTGCCGACCAGCTCCGCAGCGCTCTCCGCAATCCGTAATTCTTCCATGATTCAGCCCCCTTTTCGATTGTTCTCCTTTATTGTATCGCGGAACCGGCGCTTGTCAAGGCAGGCGGCTCGGCTGCCGGCGGAAAATTTGCAAATGTTTTGCATTCGTCAGAATTATTTAAGTTGTTATTGCGTGCGTTTCATTGTATAATGTGCTTGTCTGGTGTCCCACTTGCACCCGGTGCATATGGCTTTCTGCTGAAATTGGTGCAAAACAACAATACAGGGATATATATTGAGAAAGGAAGGACTTTCATGACGAAGAAAAAGATTTGGATCATCAGCGGCGCCGCTGCTGCCGCGCTTATTTTAGCCGCCGCAGCGGTGTGGTTTTTCTTCTTCCGTCAGGCTGCCGTTCCGAGCGATCCGAACGAGATCGCCTATGTGAACGCAGTTTCCGACATCACCGGCGAGGGCGGGCTCGGCATGACGGCGAAATTTTCCGGCGTGGCCGAGCCGGAAAAGACGCTTTCCGTGCAGAAGGACGACACAAAGAAGATCGCCGAGCTGCACGTGACCGTCGGGCAGCAGGTCAAGGCCGGCGACCCGCTCTTCAGCTACGATACGGAGGACATTGCCCTGCAATTGCAGGAGGCCGAGCTCCAGCTCGAAAGCCTCAGCAACCGGATCACCACGCTGAACCAGCAGATCGACAGCCTCGAGCAGGAAAAGAACAACGCCTCCTCGGACGACCAGCTCTCCTATACGCTCCAGATCCAGTCCACGCAGCTTGAGGTCCGCACGGCGGAATACGACCAATCCACAAAGGCGAAGGAGATCGAGCAGCTCAAGAAATCGCTCGAAAACACCGACGTTCTCGCCGAGATGGACGGCGTGATCAAGGAGATCAACGATTCCGGAAACCAGAATAACACGGGCTATGGCGATGACACCTCGAACGCCTATATCAAAATTCTCTCGACCGGCCAGTACCGGATCAAGGCGACGGCGACCGAGCTGAATATTCAGTCGCTTTACGAGGGTATGCCGGTCAAGGTGACCTCCCGCGTCGACCCCAGTGTGACATGGAGCGGCAAGATCGACACCATCGAGCGCGAGCCCGTCTCGAACAACAAGAACAATTATGTCTCCTACGGCAATGAGGATTCCTTCACCCTCGCTTCCAAATACAATTTTTACGTTCTGCTGGACAGCTTTGACGGCCTGATGCTCGGGCAGCACGTCTATGTGGAGCCCGATCTCGGCGACACGCTCGTCAAGACCGGCCTGTGGCTGCCGGGCTATTACATCTTTACCGAGGGCAGCAAGAGCTATGTTTGGGCGGCGACCGCGCAGAACCGAATCGAAAAGCGCGAGCTTTCCCTCGGCCAATATGACGCCGATACGGATGAATACGAGATTCTCTCCGGCCTCGATGAGGACGACCGCATCGCCATTCCCGGAGACAACATGCACAGCGGCATGTATGCGGCCGATCCCGGCACGGTCATGCCGGAGGGCGGTGATATGCCGGAAAACGGCGGTGCTATGCCGGAAAACGGCGGTGCTATGCCGGAGGAAGGCGGTACAACCCCCGAAAACGGCGGTGCAGTGCTCGACGGTGACGGCGGCAACACAGTACCTGAGGACAACGGCGCACAAGCGGATGCGCCCGCCGAGGACGCCGCCGCTCTGCCCGCTACGACTGAGGGAGGCGGCGTCGTGATCGGAGGTGCAGTCGGATGATCCTTGAGCTGCACAACATCGACAAAACCTACACGCAGGGCAAGATGGAAGTCCCGGTTCTGAAGGACATCTCCCTCTCCGTCGACGAGGGAGAGTACGTCGCGATCATGGGGCCATCCGGCTCGGGCAAGACGACGCTGATGAACATCATCGGCTGTCTCGACCTGCCGACAACCGGCACGTACAGCCTCGCGGGCGAGAGCGTCATCGGCAGCAGCGAGGCAAAGCTCTCGGAAATCCGGCTCAATTCGATCGGCTTTGTGTTTCAGAGCTTCCATCTCCTGCCCCGCCAAAGCGCGGCGGACAACGTGGCGCTCCCCCTGCTCTATGCCGGCGTGCCGAAAAAGGTGCGGCGCGAGCGTGCCGTGCGCGCACTCGAGCGCGTCGGCCTCGGCGACCGCGTCGATTTTAAGCCGAACCAGCTTTCCGGCGGCCAGTGCCAGCGCGTTGCGATCGCCCGCGCAATCGTCAACAACCCGAAGATCCTGCTTGCCGACGAACCGACCGGCGCGCTGGACAGCCAGTCCGGCCAGCAGATCATGGCGCTGTTCCAAACGCTCAACGACGAGGGCGTGACCGTCGTAATGATCACACACGACAGCGACGTCGCAAACCACGCAAAGCGCATTCTGCACATCCGTGACGGCCGCTTTGCCGAGCAGGCCGCACAGCCCGAAACGGAGGTGACGGTATGAAGTACGGTGCAAAATCCCCCGCAAAGCGGATCGCGGTCATCTCGGTATCGTGCGCCGCCGCTGCGGCGCTTGTCGTCACCGGTATTGCGGTCTTTATGAACAGCAAAAAGGCCAACACCACCGTAGACGTGCAGCCGGTTTCCAACGTATCCACCTCATACTGGGGCGACCAGTCAAGCACCTACGGCATCGCGACGAGCGACTTCGTGCAGGAGCTTTACCCGGATACGACCAAATCTATTTCCGAGATCTTTGTGAAGGAGGGGCAGTCGGTCAAGATCGGCGACACGCTCCTGCAATACGACACGACGAAGCTGGAGCTGACTGTGGAGGGCAAGGCGCTCGAGCTTGAAAAGAAAAGCTACGAGCTGCAGCAGGCAAACAAGGACTTGGTCCGCCTGCAAAACACCGCGCCCTATGTGGAGCCGCCGGTGCCGGACCCGGAGCCTGTGCCGACGCCGACCCCCACGCCGGAATCGGAGGCAACGCTCTATTCCGAAATCGACGAACATTCGAAGCCTTTCAAGGGCACGGGCACAACCGAAGACCCGTACGTTTTCCTGTGCACGGAGGACTGCGTGCTCACAAAGGAATTTCTGATGCGGCTGCTCGGACTCAGTACGCTGACGCCGACCCCCTCCCCCTCTGCCGAGCCGAGCGCAGCGCCCACGTCTGCACCCGATCCAGAGCCTTCGGCCTCTCCCTCTCCCGAAGCGCCTGATAGCTCGGGAGATCCGAAGCCGACAGATACCCCGGAGCCGACCGCGACGCCCGAGCCAACGGCCATGCCGGAGCCAACTGCGACACCGGAGCCGGAAGCCAGCGCTGCGCCCGAGATCTCCGGCGTGGCTTGGTTCCGCCGCCTGACAGCGAGCGCTTCCCCCACCCCGGACGCATCTGCCACGGACGCGCCGGAGGAAATATTTGAGCTTCCGAACGGTCCGTTTGCCGCGCGCTTCGAGGTGCACGAGGAGAATAACGAAAATCTGCCGCTGCGCAAGGGCTGGGCCATGGACGGGCATCGGATCTCCGCCGGCTTCTTCTTTGACGCGGTCGAAGCGCCGGAGGACAACATCGAAATGCTCGGCATCGAGCCGGACGACCCATGGGTCGCACCGATCGACCCGGGCGACGGCATGTACACGCAGGAAGAGCTCGACCGGATGATCTTGGAAAAAAAGCAGGAGATCCGCGATTTGGAGATCGCCGTCAAGCAGGCCAAGCTCGACCTCAGCAAGGCGGAGCTGGAGCTCAAAAACGCGACGGTCACCGCAACGGTCAACGGCACCGTAAAGACGCTGACCGATCTGGACACGGCGCTTGCCTCCAGCACACCCTTCCTTGTGGTTTCCGGCGGCGACGGCTTCTATGTGACCGGCACGCTGAACGAATCCCTGCTTGGGCGCATCAACGTGGGCGATATGATTTCCGTATCGGCATGGGAGATCGGCGCCAGCTATGAGGCGGAGATCGTCAAGATCTCCGATTTCCCGAGCGAGGGCAGCTACTACGACGGCATGAGCAACCCGAACACCTCAAGCTACGCGTTCACGGCCTTCATCCCGGACGCCGCAGACCTGAAAAACGGCATGATGCTGGACATCATCCTGCAGGCCGGCGCCGGTGACGAAGCCCCGAGCGACGCCATCTACCTTTCGAAAGCCTATATCCGCAGCGACGACGGCGGCCGCTACATTCTGAAAGCCGGTGAGGACAAGCGCGTGCACAAGACATACATCCAAACGGGCAAAACCGTATACAACGAATATCTCGAGATCAAGGGAGACGTGCTGACCGCGGACGATTACATCGCTTTCCCCTACGGCGCACAGGCCATTGACGGCGCGCGGGCTAACCTGCCCGAGAACGCCGCGCTCGGCGGAGAGGAGGCAGCGGCAGAATGATCGAAAATATCCGTCTTTCCTTTCAGGGCATTTGGTCGCATAAAATGCGTTCCTTTCTGACGATGCTCGGCATCATCATCGGCATCGCCTCGATCATCTCGATCGTCTCCACCATCAAGGGCACCAACGAGCAGATTAAGAAAAACCTGATCGGCTCGGGCACCAACACCGTGCAGATCCAGCTCTATCAGGGCGAATGGCAGTATGAGATCCTCTACAACGGCCTGCCCACAGGCATTCCGGTCTGCACAGAGGAAACGCTCCAGAGCATCCGGGATGTGGCAAACGTCGAGGATGCGGCGCTCTACACGAGCCGCACCGATTACAACAGCGGCGTGTATTACGGCAACAACAGCATCACCGGCGCGCAGATCTTCGGTGTGGACAACAGCTATTTTTCGACGAACGGCCTCGTGCTGAAAAGCGGACGCAGCTTTGTGGACAGCGATTTCAGCACCTTCCGCTCCGTCGCCGTGATCGACAGCGGCACAGCGGATTCCCTGTTCGACGGCGAGGATCCCATCGGCAAGACGATCGAGATCAACCAGCTTCCCTTCACGGTCATCGGCATCGTGGAGGAGGATTCAAAGTTTGAGCCCGTGATCAACTCGATCGAGGAGTATTACACCTACTACGCAAACCAATCCGCCGCGCGCGTGTTCGTCTCGAGCGCCATGTGGCCCGCCATCTATTCCTTCGACGAGCCGCAGAACGTCTCGATCCGCGTTTCCAGTACCGAAGCCATGACGGACGCCGGCAAGGCGGTCGCCGACATTCTGAACGCGCGGATCACGGAAACAACCGGCATCCAGTATCAGGCGCAGGATCTTTTGAAGCAGGCCGAAGAGCTGCAGAACCTCAGCAACTCCACGAACAGCCAGCTGATCTGGATCGCCAGCATTTCCCTCTTGGTCGGCGGCATCGGCGTTATGAACATCATGCTCGTCTCCGTAACGGAGCGCACGCGGGAGATCGGCCTGAAAAAGGCAATCGGCGCGAAAAAGGGCCGCATCCTGTGGCAGTTTCTGACAGAGGCGGCCGTGCTCACGAGCATGGGCGGCATCGTCGGCGTCGGCGCGGGCATCGGCCTCGCCGAGATCATCTCGCATATGACCTCCGCCCCCGTTGCGATCAGCTTCCCCTCTATCGTGATCGCCGTGGTGTTCTCGATGATCATCGGTATTATCTTCGGGCTTCTCCCCTCCTTCAAGGCGGCGAACCTGAACCCGATCGACGCCCTGCGGCACGAATGAACGGGCTGAAATCGATTTTAGCGGCCGGCTTTTCGGCAGATAATTAAAACAGAGGAACGGACTGCGCGGCAGAGCTGTGCAGCCCGTTCCTTTGCGCCTTGATCCGAAGAACTTTCGCTCAAGCAAAAAACAGGGACGGCAGACGCACCATCCGGTGCCTGCCGTCCCTGTTTTTTATTAGATTACCGCACCGGCAGCCAAAGCAGGCTGCACACGCACGGCTTTACGCCTTCTCCACCGAAGCGCGCAGAAATGCCTCATGCCAAGCCGGGAAATGCTGCTTGAGGCGCACCGGCTTCAATTCCGGCGTCGTAAAGCAGTGCTGCGAAACGCCCGTGCAGCTCAAAAGCCCGGTTTCCTTGTGGCGGCCGGTGTAGACCACCTCAAACCGTACGCCGGTGTAATTTTGGATCTCCAGCTCCAGCACAATGGTTTCATCGAACCGGATCGGATGCTTATATGTACAGCTCACGCCGAGCACGGGGATCAGGACGCCGCTTTCCTCCATCTTCCTGTAAGGAAGCCCGAGTTGATCCATCAGATCAATCCGGGCTTCCTCAAACCAGCGAATGTAATTGGAATGGTGCACTATCCCCATTTGATCGGTTTCGTAATACTTGGCCGTCCGCTCAAATGTATACATTGCGTTTCCCTCACAGGTGCATGTCGATCAGGTTCGCATAAAAATCCTTCTGGTGCGCGCCGACCTCCACGTTGATCGGCTCGCCGTCCTTGAACAGGATCACCGTCGGGATGCTCTCAATGCCGTACTGCGTCGCGAGCTCCTGCTCCTCGTCGATATCGACCTTCGCCACGACCGCTTTGCCGTCATACTCCTCGGCGACCTGCTCGATCAGCGGAGCGATCATCCGGCACGGGCCGCACCACGTCGCAAAAAAGTCGACGAGAACGATCTTATTCTCCCGGATTAAAGCCTCAAATGTGTCTGCTGTCGCATGTACCAACGCCATAGCCGATTCCTCCTTGATTTGGTTTTTATTCATACGGAACGATTTCCGCCGAGAGGATCACAACATCCTCGACCGGCATGTCACTGTCGTCCGTTTCGACCTGCATGATCTTCTGCACGACGTCGAGCCCTTCAAAGACCTGCGCAAATACCGTGTGGCCGGTGCCCGCCGTGGAATACGCGCCGTCGAGATGGGGATTGCCGCCGTTTTCCTCGTACAGGGATTTATACGCGTCCGTCACCTTATCCATGTCGAGCGTCCCGCCGTACATCGACGTGAACTGCTCCGGCGAGGATTTATAATAGCTGTAGATCTCGTCGTACTGATCCCAGTCTATTGTAACCGGCTTCACCGCATTTATGAAAAACTGGCTGCCGTTCGTATCGGCGCCGCGGTTCGCACAGGAGACGGAACCCGAAATATTCAAGAGGTTCTCGTGGAATTCATCCTCGAAATCCTCGCCCCAGATGCTCTCACCGCCGGCACCGGTGCCATCCGGGTCGCCGCCCTGAATCATAAAGTCATCGATGACACGGTGAAACTTCAAGCCGTCATAGTAGCCGGAAAGCGCGAGCGATTTAAAATTGTAGACCGCCTTCGGCGCGGCGTTCGGGAAAAAGCGCATCTTGATGTCGCCGTAATCGGTTTTCAGGATGCAGATCTCCTCGCCCTTTTCGGGCGCCTCCAGCTGGTAGCCGATCTTTTCCTTATCCGACGCCGACGACGCTTTGAGGTCATCCATCGCGACGGTTTTCTCCGTGCCGATGACCTTTTCCGCCGCAGACGGACCGGAAGCGCAGGCTGCAAGCGAAACCGCCGCGAGCAGCGCCGCGCAGAGTATGCTGATTTTCTTCATGTTCCTTTCCTTTCATGTGGGCACTTTGACCCACGATCGCTTTGTTTGTCTTTCATTTTATACCAATTTTGTGCAGGAATCAAGCACTTTGCCGCGCTTCACGAAAATTTAAGAAAGTGCATGTTTGCCGTTTTCGGCTCATATAGTTCATTGTAGTTAAAAGGAGTGAAATCAATGAAATTTTATCCGGAAGGCCATCTGATCGACAGAGCCGAAAACCAAGCCGCCATGCTGAACGCCGCCGCCCTTTCCGACGCAATGCGGGACGCGCGTATTCTCGAGGCGCGCAGCGTCATTTGCGATAACGAGCACAATTTGATCGTCGATTTAAAGTGTATGCGCGGCATCATTCCGCGCGAGGAGGGTGCGCTCGGCATCCGCGAGGGCACCGTGCGCGACATCGCCATCATTTCGCGCGTCAATAAGCCGGTATGCTTTATCATCACCGATTTTATCCGCGACGCGGCGGGGCGGATCACCGCGGTGCTCTCCCGCCGCAGAGCACAGGAGCGCTGCCTTGCGCAGTACATATCGGGCCTGACGCGCGGCGACGTGATCGACGTACGCATCACGCATCTCGAGCCGTTCGGCGCCTTTGCGGATATCGGCTGCGGCATCGTCTCTCTGCTGCCGATCGACGCAATCTCCGTCTCCCGGATCGACCACCCGCGCGAGCGCTTCACCGTGGGCATGGACATCCGCGCGATCATCCGTGCCAAGGAGGAAAACCGGATCACGCTGAGCCACAAGGAGCTGCTCGGCACGTGGACGCAGAACGCCGAGCGCTTCCGTACCGGCGAGACGGTCGCCGGCATCGTGCGCAGCGTGGAGTCCTACGGCATCTTCATTGAGCTAACGCCGAACCTCGCCGGCCTCGCCGAGCTGCGCGAGAACGTACAGCCCGGGCAGCAGGCGAGCGTGTTCATCAAAAGCATTTTACCCGGCCGCATGAAAGTGAAGCTCGTCATTGTAGAGTGCTTCGATTACGACTATAAACCCGAGCCGCCCGCCTATTTTTTCACGGGCGACCATATGGAAGCCTTCGTTTATTCGCCGCCCGAGTGCGAAAAGCGCATTGAAACGTACTTTTCCTGACCCAAATACAGCAAAAGGTGCCGCCCGGAAATCCCGGCAGCACCTTTCTTTATGCCTTTATTCCTTTACATCAAAGGTATATTGACCGTCCTTAAAATCGCAGACATAGGATTTTCCAGCCTGCATGACGCCTTCCAGCATCCTTTCGGAGACGGGATCCTCGATCTTGCTGCGGATCGCACGGCGCAGCGGGCGCGCGCCGTAGATCGGATCAAACCCGGCGTTTGCGACAGCCTCGACCGCCGCCGGCGTGAATTCCACCGCGATCTCCATATCGGAAAGCTGCTTTTGGAGGCCCTCGAGCATCTTGCCCGCAATTCTCTGGATATCCTCGTGCAGGAGCTTGTGGAACACGATGATGTCGTCGACACGGTTGATAAACTCGGGGCGGAACACCTTCTTCAGCTCGCCCATCACAAGCTCTTTCGTGCGCTCAAAGTCGCGCTCCGCAGCATTTGTTTCGCCGGCGGTTGCAAAGCCGAGGCGCTCCTGCTGCTTCTCCGTGATGAGGCGCGCGCCGATGTTCGAGGTCATGATGATGATCGTGTTCTTAAAGCTGACCACCTTGCCGTGCGCATCGGTCAGACGGCCGTCGTCTAGGATTTGCAGCAGCATGTTGAAAACATCCGGGTGCGCCTTCTCGATTTCATCGAACAGCAGAACCGAATACGGCTTGCGGCGCACGGCCTCGGTGAGCTGGCCGCCCTCGTCGAAGCCGACATAGCCCGGCGGCGAGCCGACCAGACGGGATACCGTGTGCTTCTCCATATACTCGGACATGTCGAGGCGGATCATTGCCTTTTCATCGCCGAACATCGCCTCGGCCAGCGCCTTGCACAGCTCGGTCTTGCCGACGCCGGTCGGGCCGAGGAAAATGAACGAGCCGATTGGGCGGTTCTTATCCTTTAAGCCGACGCGACCGCGGCGGATGGCCTTCGAAACCGCTGTGACAGCCTCATCCTGCCCGATGACGCGCTGGTGCAGCGTTTCCTCGAGCTTCAAGAGGCGTTCGCTTTCCTCCTGCGTGAGCTGCACAACCGGGATGCCGGTCCACATCGCAACGATCTCGGCGATGTCCTCCGCTTTCACGACACTGTTGCTGCGCTCATTGTGCGCAGTCCATTCGTTCTTCTTCTGCTCGAGCGTATCCGAAAGCGTTTTCTGCTTGTCGCGCAGCTCGGCAGCGCGCTCAAAGTCCTGCTCGTTGACGGCCGCGGCCTTGTCGAGCTCCACCTCCTTGATGCGCTTTTCGAGCTCCTGCAAATCCTCCGGCGCCGTAAAGGTTCTGAGCCTTACGCGCGAGGCCGCCTCATCGACAAGGTCGATCGCCTTATCCGGCAGGTAGCGGTCCGCGATATAGCGCGAAGAGAGCTTGACGGCGCTCTCGATCGCCTCATCGGTGATCTGCACCTTGTGGTGCGCTTCGTAGCGGTCTTTAAGCCCCTCGAGGATCTGCACAGCCTCCTCCTCGGTCGGCTCGCCGACATGCACCGGCTGGAACCGGCGCTCGAGCGCCGCATCTTTTTCGATGTGCTGGCGGTACTCGTTGATTGTCGTCGCGCCAATCACCTGAAAATCGCCGCGGGCCAGCGCGGGTTTGAGGATATTTGCCGCATCGGTCGAGCCCTCTGCGGAGCCTGCGCCGATGATCGTGTGCAGCTCGTCGATAAAGAGGATGACATTGCCGTCCTTCTTCACCTCGTCGATCGCCGCCTTGATGCGCTCCTCAAAATCGCCGCGGTACTTGGAGCCGGCGACCATGCCGGTCAGATCCAGCGAAATCAGGCGCTTGTTTTTCAGCAGCTCCGGCACCTCGCCCTCGTGGATTTTCAGCGCGAGCCCCTCTGCAACGGCTGTTTTGCCGACGCCCGGCTCGCCGATCAGCACCGGGTTGTTCTTTGTGCGGCGCGAGAGGATCTGGATCACGCGCTCGATCTCCGTTTGTCGGCCGATAACTGGGTCGATCTTGCCCTCTGCCGCCATCTTCGTGAGATCGCGGCCAAATTTCTCAAGCGCACTGCCGCCTTCCTTCTCACCCGGTTCCGCGCCCGGATACGGCGCGCCGGACTGCTTGTCGACGGCATAACCCTCGGAAAGCGCCGCGGAAAGCTCATTCACGACGCGCTGCGGCTCCACGCCGAGCATCTGGAGAAAACGCACGGCAAAGCTCTCGCCGTCCTCGATGATCGCGATCAGGAGGTGCTCCGTGCCGACGTAGTTGCTACCGAGCTTCGAGGCCGCGAGCTTCGCCATCTGGAGAATCCGCTTCGTGCGCGGCGTGAAATATGCCGTCGACAGCGTGGTCGGCGAGGATGTGCCGATCTTCTCGCGCATCAGCTTTTCGTAGGCGTCCGCCGTCACGCCGAGCTTATTGAGCACGTTGAACGCGACGCCGCTGCCCTCGGAAAGCAGGCCGAACAGCACGTGCTCGCTGCCGATGTAATTGTGGCCCATGTCCTGCGCCGCTGAAATCGCAATGTTCATGGCGTTGTTGGACTTTTCCGTAAAACCCGTAAATCTATACATAAAAATCACTCCTTACCTCTGTTTTTTAATTGCTCTCTGCCGGATAAGACCGGCTGAAAGCGGTTATTGCTCCGCACACGCTTTTATTGCAGGCCTTGCATCGCCTCGCGCACCATCTCGGCGCGGGCGATGTCGCGCTGCGCCGCCGTCAGGCTGCTGCTTTGCCCGGCGGTCAGCGTTGCGGGCTGCACAGCCGCCGTCAGGGCGTTGACGTCCTCGAGCGGTACACCGGAAAACACGCCCTCTGCAAGGCCGAGGCGGACATTGGAAATCAGCTTCATATACTCCTCGCAGGAGAGCACCTTCGCGCCGCGGATGACGCCGGCCGAGCGCCCGATGCGGTCAAGCACCGCGATGTTCTTGAGCAGCACCTTGCGCGCCTTGCGCTCCTCCTGAATCAGCTGGTTCGCGATGTTCTGCAGGTTTTCCACCGCCTCGCGCTCGCTCAGCCCGAGCGTAATCTGGTTCGAGAGCTGATACAGCGCACCGGTCACGCTCGTGCCCTCGCCGTATGTGCCGCGGATAACGAGGCCGAGCTTTGAGAGATTCGAGGCGATGCGCCCCATCGCGCCGCTTTCGGTGAGTGCCGGCAGGTGGAGCATCACAGAGGCCCGCATGCCGGTGCCGAGGTTCGTCGGGCACTGCGTGAGGAAGCCAAGCTCCGGATCAAAGGCGAAATTCAGGCTTTCGTTCAGAAGCGTATCGATGCGGTCGGCCGTTTCGGCCGTCTCCGTCAGCGAGAGGCCCTCGTGCAGGAGCTGGATCCGCACGTGATCCTCCTCGTTGACCATAATAGATATGCTCTCATCTTTTGAGATCAGTATGCCCCGCCCTTTGGAATTTGCAATAAATTCCGGACTGACGATGTGGCGCTCCACAAGGGAGACAGCCTGCTCGCTGCTGAGGTCATCCATCTGCAAAAAGCTGAAATCCGCGGCGATAGCGCTGTTACTGTTCAAAATCGCGTCGCGCACACGGCGTTCGACCTCGGCCTTCTGCTCCGGCGTCATGCGGTTCGGAAACGGGAACGCCGCGAGGTTTCTCGCCAGACGAACGCGCGTGCTGATCACAACGTCACTGCATTCTCCGGCTTTTTCGTACCATTTTCTCGCTGTCTTATCCATTGCTCTGTTCCCCCTTTTCCATCTCCCGGATCTCGTCGCGGAGCACGGCTGCCTGCTCGAAATCCTGCTTTTCGATCGCCGCCTTCAGCGCCGCACGCTTTTTATCGAGCGGAGACACCTCCACAACGGTCATCTTTCCAGCCGGCTCCACAATGCGCAGCGCAGCCGTGCCGGGGATCTTTCCCTTGTGCTTTGCCGTGCCATGGATACGGTGGATCGTCGGCAGCAGCCGGTCGTGAAACACCTTATAGCATTCCATGCAACCGATCTTGCCGCTTTCGGTGATCTCCGCAAACGACGCGCCGCACTTCGGGCACCGCACCGCCGTTCCCTTCGCCGCAGGCGTACCGATAAAGCCGCCGAGCAGGCTGCCGAAATTAAAATCCATATCCTTAAAAAAGTTTGTGTACCCCATCTCTCGGGCGCATTCGCTGCACAGGTCGTATTCCGTGAGCTTTCCGTTCACAATGGTCTTTATGTGTGTGGTTGCCGGGTTTTTCCCGCAGTTTTTGCACAGCATATCAATCTCCCGCCTTTCTTTTGGTCGTATTTATGTGTTCAGAACGAGCAGCATATTCTTAAAGATCGCCGCCCGCAGCTGGTCTCTGATCTCCTTCGGTGCAGCCGCAAGGGATTTATCCGAAAGCGCCGCCGCGATCAATTGGGCATCCGACTGTTCAGCCATACCGCTTTCCACAAGGTTTTGCAGCATCGCACGTGCGGAGGCCGCGTCTATAGTCTGCCCAATCGCATTGACAATGTGCATGACCATATCGAATTTAGACATGCGGCGCCGCGTGATGCGGATATACCCGCCGCCGCCGCGCCGGCTCTCGACGATGTATCCCTGCTCCGGCGTGAACCGCGAGGTGATGACGTAATTGATCTGGCTCGGCACGCAGCCAAACACATTGGCAAGCTCATTGCGCTGTATTTCCGCAATGCCGTCCGCATCGTTCAGCATCTGTAATATATAGTTTGCAACGCTGTCGCTGATTCGCATCTCAAGCCCTCCTTTTCTGTCTTTGACTTTCTTTGACTTTAATTATATTTTGAATTCCTTTCCCTGTCAATTCCGAAAATCATTTAATTTTAGCGTTTATTTTTATTTGCGTTTTATTTTCTTTTAATTTTTTCGTTTTTCTCTTTTTATCTCTTGTTTTCTGTTTTTTTAAAATCGGAACACAAATTGCGCTTTGACATATCATGTACTGTAAACGAAAGGAGGCGCAAGACAATGTGTAACGGTTTTGGCGGAGGCTGCTCCTGGATCATCATCATTATCCTGATCCTTCTCTGCTGCGGCAACGGCTTCGGCGGCTGCGGTTCTAACTGCGGCTGCAGCTGTGGCTGCAACAATAACAACGACTGCGGCTGCAACTGCGGCTGCTAACTGCCCAGTATAGCGGAGGGCGGACAGCGTATGCTGTCCGCCCTTTTGCTGTGCCACCAATGAAGCAGCGCCGTAATATTTTCCATAATTATCCAAAAAGCCCTTTCGCTTTTTGAAATACTATGGTATATTTGTATCAGAGCCTTTGTCCCTTATGCCGCAGCGCTCCTCTAAACGCCGGGCGCCGCGCCTGCATCGGGGCGGAGTCCGCCCACAACTACACCGATATGAAAGAAGGGCCGCCATATGCCAAAGCCGGATCCAGTTACAGGAGAGCGGAATCTGATCCGCCACAAGCTCGTCAAGCTGCGCCAGAAGCGCAACTGGTCTCAGCGGATCCTGTCCTATAAGGCGCAGCTTGCGGGCTGCGATATGGACAAGAACGCCATCACCAGAATCGAAAACAACCGCCGCTACGTCACCGATATGGAGTTGATCGCCTTTGCAGAGATTTTCAATGTCTCCCTCGAATATTTTCTCGACGGCGAAGAGGAGGAATAACTGCGGCGCCTCTCGAGCCGCGGCATACGCCGCGCATCAAAAAAGGCAGGCCTGCGCCCGCCTTTTTGTCTGTTTACTTCTGCTCTGCAAGCGCCTGTTCGAGCGCGATCGCAAGCTGTGCCGGACATGACGTGTTCTTAAAGCCGCACTTGATGTCCTTGCAGCGCTCGATATACTCGCGCGCGTTCATGCCGGCCGCAAGTGCCGCGACGCCCTGCGTGTTGCCGCTGCATCCGCCGTCAAAGCGAACGGAGCGGATCGTGTCGCCGTCGAGCTCGATGTGAATCCCCCTAGAGCAAACGCCGCGCGGCTTAAAATCGTATTTCATATTCAATCTTCCTTTCTGTCTGCAAACAATTTATCAAATTCGGTCTGCGCCGTTGTAAAGGTGCCGACCGGATTTTTTCGTGTTGTATAAAAACCGTGAAAATCTGTGCCGCCGGTTTCCGCAAGGCCGAAGCGCCTCGCAATTTCGTGCATTGCGGCCTTGTCCTCCGGCGTATTCCGCGGGTGGTGGATCTCCACGCCGTCGAGCCGCCCCGCCTTTGCCAGCTCCTTCAAAAGCTCCATATTGTGGTATTCACTCGGGTGCGCCAGCACGGCGAGCCCACCGGAAAGGCGGATCGCCTCCAGCACCTCGGATACCGTAGGATACTGCACGGAGACGTAGGCCGCGCCGCTTTTGGAATCGTACAGCCGCCGGAACACCTCGCCGAACATCTCCCCCGCATAGCCCGCATCCATCAGCGCCTGCAAAACGTGCTGCTTATAGATATTGGTCGAACCCTCCGCTCGGCGCAGGATCATTTCCCGGGAAATCGGGTACAGCCGCATGACCTTTTCGACGGAGGCCTGCATCGCCGCACGGCGGCTGCGCGTCGTCTCATCAATAAGCGGCAGGAGACGCTCCGGATGCGCCGGGGCGTAGCACAGAATATGCGCTTTACCGCCGCGTGCCGGGTCGGCGGCGGAGATCTCCACGCCCGGAATGATCCGAACGCCATATTCCCGGCCGAGCCGCAGCGCCGTTTCGCAGCCGGCCATCGTATCGTGGTCGGTGATCGCCAGCGTACCGACGCCGCGGAGCGCCGCAAGCGCGATAACCTCCTCAAGCGGCGTGGAACCGTCCGAATACCGCGTATGGCAGTGTAAATCTATCGACATCGTTTTTCCTCCGATCGTTTAAGAGAGCAGCTTTTCCGCCGTGAATTTTGCGAAGCCGCGGTTGAAAAGCAGCAGGTCAACCGCAGCGATCACAACCGTCACCGCAAGCAGCATCCACCATTCCAGTACAAAGAGGCCCGTAATCTGCCCGACAAACAACAGCAAAACCGGGAAAACGATGTATCCGGAAACCTGCATCGCCTCCACCGTCGTTTTCGAGCGCCCGGAAACCATCACCATGAACACGACGCCGAGCACCATCAGGGCCGGGGACATCAGAAAAACGAGGATGAACCAGTTCAGGTTGAAGAAAAAGGGCGCGCCGGTCAAAATACCGCCGACAGCCGTGATGGCGAAAAAGGCCGCAAAGGAGAGCAGCGTGATCACCCCCGCGAGCAGAGCGCACCCCGCCACCTTTGCCTGAAACAGCTTGCGGACACTCAGCGGCGAGAGCAGCAGCGTTTCCATGGTGCCGCGCTCCTTTTCGCCGACAAACGTGCAGGAAGCCGAAACAGACGAAACCATCAGCGGGATCATTACGAACAGCATCGGACAGATAAAATTCGTGAACACATAGAACATCTGCCCGCGCACGCCGGTCTGCGGCAGCGCCGTGCCGAGCAGCGTGCGGAATGGGCCGACGTCGATCTCCTCGAGCGGCGCCAGCGCGGCGATCAGCAGAAAGAGCAGCGGCAGGCCGAACGACATCATCAGCGGCAGAACAAGCAGCGAGCTGCGCACCATTTTCTGGCTCCAGATCTCCGCAAAGTCCTTTCGGATCAGCGCGCATTCGCCCGGAGAAAAGAATTTATTCAACAACTTCTGCATTTTGCCCGCTCTCCTTCCCTTCGGTTTCCCGCACAAAGGTGAAATACACGTCCTCCAGCGTCGGCCGGCGGATCAGCGCCTCGTAAACCGGCGTGCCCATTGCGACGAGCGATTCGACGAGCGCCGGCATTTCCGATTCGGATTCCATTGTTTTTTCCCAGCAGCCGCCGTTTTGAACCAGCCCCTCCGGCACATCGGCGCCCTCCGCAACGCGGAACGACGCTGTCGGCCGGACGCCGGACGCCTCGAC
>URQJ01000024.1 GCA_900549945.1 uncultured Oscillospiraceae bacterium | reverse complement strand
CCAGCGGATCAGCCGCTTTTCTACGCAGGCCGCCGCCGGAGCATTCACCTTGCAGCTCGCGTGCGGGTTATAGGCGCTCGTCATGACGTCGCCCATCCAGGAAAACAGCGAGGCCGGGCCGGGGATGCACGCGAAGCTGCGCGGGTGCTGGGCGAGCGCCGTGCTCGCGTAAACGTCGCGGAGCAGCTCGCTGTAGACGGTCTCCACAGGGCGGCCTTCTGCGGGGATCTCGCCGCCCGAGATGCGCTCGAGCGCGTCTGTATCCGCCGGGGTGCTGACCGGTCGGTCCTTCATATCGCCGTAAAGCGCGAGCGTACGGTCGATGAAATCCTTCATCAGATCACCGAGCTGCGCCTGCTTTGCCTTCATGCTGGAATTCATTTGCGTTACCTCCAATTGCTTGACGTTCTCTGCGCCCTATGGTATCATAAAATCTGTCATTTGTAAAATTCATGGATTTTATAATATTGATTAAAATTTTTTATAATAGGGGCGTGAAGCATATGGAGATTCGGAATATCACGGCGTTTGTGCGCGTCGCGGAAACGCAGAGCTTTTCGCGGGCCGCAGAGCAGCTCGGCTATTCGCAGTCCGCGGTGACGATGCAGATCAAGCAGCTCGAGGATGCGCTAGGCGCGCAGCTTTTCGAGCGCATGGGCAGGCATGTGACGCTCACGCAGGCGGGGGAGCGGCTGCTGCCCCATGCGCTTGAGATTTTGAATGCTGTGCGGCGGGCAGAGAGCACGGTGCAGGAGCCGGAGGCGGTGACGGGGCGGCTGCGCATCGGCACCTCCGAGTCGCATCTGATCAGCGTCCTGCCGCCGGTTTTGATGGAATTCGGCGAGCTGTGCCCGCGCGTGGAGGTCAGCACGCATACGGCGCTGGTGGCCGACCTGTTCGACATGCTGCGCCGCAACGACGTCGATATCCTGTATTTTCTCGACAGCAAGGTGGATTTTCCGGAGTGGGTGAAGGTGTTCGAGCGGCCGGAGGCCATCCATTTTGTCGCGTCGGCGTCTTCGCCGCTGGCGGGGCGGCGTCAAATCCCGCTCGAGCGGCTTTTGCAGGAGCCGCTGTACCTGACCGAAAAAGGGATCAGCTACCGGTACGCGATGGAGCAGGTGCTCGCGGCCAAGGGGATCGAGCTGCACCCGCTGCTGGAAACGGGCAACACAGACGTCATCACGCGCTTTCTCCTGCAAAACCGAGGCATTTCCTTTCTGCCCGCGTATGTGGTGCGCGAGGCGGTCGCGGCCGGGAAGCTCGCCGTGCTGGATGCGCAGTGCCCGGAGATCTGCATGTACAGCCAGCTTGTATACCACAGGAACAAGTGCGTCACGCCGCAGATGGAGCGCTTTGCGCAGCTTCTGGTGGAGCGCGTCGGCGGCTGACGCGGCTATTCGTGCAGGGGGACCTGAATCTGATACGTCCATTGCAGGATGCCGGAGACGACGATGCGCTGCACGGTAAAGGCTGGCTCCGTGCGGGTGCGCGCGCGGGCGAAGCGCACCGCCTCCTCGAGCTTCTGTGCCCGGTTTTCCTCCGTGCAGTCGGCGCACAGGTAGTCACCCGCCGGAAGCGTTTTCAGTCCGTTCGTCTCGCCGTGACGGATGCAGACCGCGAACAGGCGGGAGCGCCCGCCTGCCGTGTAGATGCCCGCCATATCCTCGAAGGCGAAGCGCTCCCGCTCTGCGGGCGCGATGCGGTCGTAAAAGTGACTGAGGTAATTCCAGAGAACGTCGAGCGACGGCGCTTCCAGCATATCCGAAAGCAAAATGGTGCGCGCGGGAAAGGCCTGCGTGTAGCACGAGGGCCTGCTCTGCACGGCGCGCAGGTTCTTTTCATAGCTTTCCCGGGCGAGCCGGATTTTCTCCTTGCTGTACTGCAGCTCGGCGATTTTCCGGTCCGCCTTTTTTTCGGCCTCGGCGAGAAAATCGACGACGCGCCGCAGGTCGTCGTAGTCGAGCACATCCCGGATCTCCTGCAGCGAGAGGTCCATCTGGTGCAGCGCGTGGATCGTGTTCAGGCGCACGATGTCCTCGCGGGAATAGCACCGGTATTTCCCGCTGCCCTCCCGGCGCTTTGCGTGCACGAGCCCGATGCGGTCGTAATGCCGCAGCGCCTCGCTCGTCATATTCACGATTTTGGCGGTTTCACCGATCGAAAAAAAATCTTTCATAAAGTGCAAATCTCCTCTTGACCTTTGTGTAACACAAAGGTTTATAATACATTATAGCACAGGAAAACCGAAAAATCAACGGCGCGCTGCGGCGCGTTAGGAGGGATACAGATGATCGAGCTGATCGGGGTAACGAAGCGCTACCGGCAGACGCCGGTGCTTCGCAGCATTTCCATGACGATCGACGCGCCGGGCATATACTGCCTGCTCGGGCGCAACGGCGCGGGCAAGACGACGCTGCTCAAGTCGATCGCCGGGTATCAGAATATTTCCGAGGGGAAGATCCTCGTGGATGGCAGGGCCGTCAGCACGGCGGCCATGGATACGGGCGTGAGCTACATCGAAAACTTTGCAAAGCATTTCAACCTGCCGGTGCGCAGGCTGCTGCGCATCGCCGGAGAGCTGAACCCGGAATTTGATTTCGACTTCGCCTTTGAAATAATGGACCGCTTTGAGCTGGACGGAAAGAAAAAATTCAGCCACCTTTCGCTCGGCATGAAAACGATGGTTTCCACGATCGTCTGCCTTTCAAGCAACAAGCGGGTGATTCTTCTGGATGAGCCGGTCCTCGGCTTCGACGCGATCATGCGCGTCGAATTTTACGACATGCTGGCGGAGAGCTTCCGGCGGCACCCGCGGGTCATCCTAGTCTCCACGCATATCATCGAGGAAATCGCGAAAACCATTCAAAAGCTCATTATTATCGACCGCGGCAGTATCCGCTTTTTCGATACGCTTCAGGCGGTGGAGGAAAAGGCGTGGAGCGTCAGCGGCCTGAAACGGGACGTGGCCGCCGCGACGCAGGGCCTTCATGTGATCGGCGAGGAAAACGTCGGCGGGCTTGTGACGCGCTGCATCTTCGACGCGCCGCCGCAGGCGGAAAGCTCCCTCGAGATCACCCCGCTCTCCCTGCAGGATTTCTTCATTCAGATGGTGGGGCATAAAGGAGGGGTCCGAAAATGAAAGCAGCTTTTACCGTTATGCGGCGGGAGCTTTCGAGCAACCGGATCAGCTTTATCGTTACGGCGGCTGTCGTCCTCTGCGCGACGACCTCGGGCGATTCGGAAATTGCGCTGAGCAATGGAAATTACACGTGGCTTCTCGCCGTTTTTCTTCGTGTTTTACGACTGCGCGAAGCTGATGCACCTCGGCGCCGACAAGCGGGATTACTGCGCGGGGAGCCTGATGGCCTACGGCGCGCTGGCGCTGCTCGTCTCCGCGGTCAATTCCGTGTTCTGTTATGCGGTAGACCCGCTCAATAAAGCGCAGACGGTCGTCAACATGATGGGGCTGTGCGGCTGGACGGAAAACGGCGCTGCAGCGGCGTTTTTGCAGCAGGCGCTGTTTCTCTTTCTCGTCATGGTGTTTCTGCACGCGCTGCTATTGGCGCAGCCCTACTGGTACGGCTGGCTTGCGGACGGCCTCCTCGCGGCGGTCATCTGCGTGTTCACGCCGATCGAGCCTTTGCGCCGCGTGCTCGCCGGGTTCTTCGGCATCATCATGTTCAATTCCTCGGCGCTGCTGCACATAGCGGTCTGCGCGGCGCTCAGCGCTGCGTTTGCCGCCGCCGGCATTGCCGTACTGAAAAGAAAAACGCTTTGATTTTTAAGGAGGCTGTTATGAAAAAGATAAGTTGGCTCGCGCTGTGCGCGCTGCTCGGCGCCGCGGTGCTGACGGGCTGCGGCGCCGGCGAAAGGGAGCCGTTCGAGGAGAAAACGTACACGGCGCAGGCGGAGCAGGTGCGGGAGGTCCGCTTGGACGTGCGAGACAGAAGCATCGAGGTCTCTGCGTCGGAGGACGGGCAGATCCACATCGGCTGCGCGGAGAACAGCAAGGAATACTATGAAATCGGCGTTTCGGAGGACGGCGTGCTGGAGATGACGGCCGCGAGCGATAAGAGCTGGACGGATTACATCGGCGGTAAGGCTGCGGCCGGCAGCCGGAAGATCACGCTGCGGCTCCCGCAGGCGCAGCTCTCCGCGCTCGCGCTTTCCACAACGAATGAGAACGTCACTTTCTCCGATTTCTCAGCGGGGCGGATCACCGTCTCCGTGAACGGCGGCGATATTCAGTTCGACTGCCTCGATGTGGAGGAAAAGCTCGATTTGCAGGTGAAGAACGGCGGCATCAGCGGCACGGCGGCGGGCAGCCAGAGCGACTACGCGGTGACCTGCGCCGTCAAGAAGGGCGAGAGCACGCTGCCCGCAGAGGCGGACGGCGGGCCGAAACAGCTCGCAGTATCAGCGAACAACGGGGACGTGAACATCCGCTTTGCCGGGTGATGCCGGCATGCCCGGCATAAAGGAAGAGGAGACAGGCGGGAGGCCGGCAGACGCCGGTCTCCCTTTGCGTGCGGGAAGCGGGCGGCGCACGGCGCTTCCGCGGAGAAAACGGCTTTTCCGCGGGCAGCGGCAGGCGGACGGACAACGGGAAATTTTTGCCGCAAAAACGGAGGTGAAATCCGAAAAAGAGATTGACAAAGGAGGGGGGAAAGAGTAAAATACAGAATATATGAACGGCTTAACAATTTATTCACAAGGCCGTTACAAATTTATTTCAGATTATCTGCGGGTAATCGCGGATACAGGAGGAAAAAAGTCATGAAAAAGGTACTGAGCATCATTCTTGCTCTGGCGCTGATCTGTGTGGCTTTCGCGGCCTGCGGCAACGGCGAAACGTCGTCTCCGTCGTCCAGCGAGCCGTCCGAAAGCGCGCAGGATTCTTCTGTCGCAGAAGAATCCTCTGAGGCTTCCGAGTCCTCGGCTGAGCCGGCGGGCGAGGTTAGAAAGATCGGCATTCTCGCCCCGGCGGTCACGCACGGCTGGGTTGCGGGCGTTGCGTACAACGCCGAGCAGCGCTGCGAGGAGCTGCAGAGCGAGGGCAAGATCGAGTATAAGTTCTATACGAGCAACAATGCGGAGGAAATGACCACACAGCTCGACGACCTTAAGTCTTGGGGCGCGGAGGCGATCGTCGCTTACCCGCAGTGGGAAGGCATGGAGGTTCCGATCCAGCAGGCGATTGACGAAGGCATCGTCGTCGTGAACTTCGACATCGAGATCGCGGCGGACGGCGTGTACCGCGTGTCCGGCGACAACGAGTCGATGGGCGTTGAGGGCGCGAAGTACATCGTCGATAAGATCGGCACCGAGGGCACCGTCATTGTGCTCGACGTTCCGACGTCCGGCTCCGTTGCGGAGCTGCGCAAGAAGGGCTTCGAGGAAACGATTGCCGAGATCGCGCCGGATATGACGGTCGAGACGTATGCGACGAAGTTCACGCGTGAGGACGGCCTCGCCGACTTCGCGGACATCCTGACGAAGCACGATAAGATCGACGCCGTCTATTCGATGGACGACGAGACCTCTATCGGTGTTCTTCAGGCCATTGAAGAGGCCGGCAGAACCGACATCAAGGTCGTTACGGGCGGCGGCGGATGTCAGGAATACTTCAACATGATGAAGGATAACGAGAACATCTGGATCGAGTCCTCCCTCTACAGCCCGCTGATGGTGCAGGATGCCGTCGATATGGCGGTTTCCATCCTGAACGGCGATGAGGTCGAGCCGGTTAAGATCATCCCGACGACCGTTGTCGACAGAGACAACTGCGACGAGTATATCGACCCGAACAATACGGTCTATTGATCCGAACGGATTGAAAAAGGGGTTGTTGCGAGAGCAGCAACCCCTTTTGTCGAAGGGCAGAAACAACCTCGCGAAAGGGAAGTGGTCGTCGATATGACACTTGAAATGAAAGGGATTTACAAATCCTTCGGCGCAAACGATGTTTTGCGCAATGTAGATTTCACGCTCAAGGGCGGCGAAATCTGCGCGCTGCTCGGCGAGAACGGCGCGGGCAAATCGACGCTGATGAATATTCTGGGCGGCGTGCACCATGCCGACCGCGGCGAAATTTTTCTCGACGGGGAGGCCGTCCGCTTTCAGACGCCGGCGGATTCGCTCCGCCATGGCATCGCCTTCATCCATCAGGAGCTGAATCTCGTCAACGATCTTGCGATTTACGAGAACATGTTTATCGGCCGCGAGCTTCGGAAAAAAAGCGGCCTCTTGGATGCCCGGCAGATGATTGCGCGCACGCAGGAGATTTTTGCGCGCATGGATCTCGACCTCGACCCGCGCACAATGGTGCGCGAGCTGGACGCCTCCTACAAGCAGATCGTCGAGATCGCCCGCGCGCTTTTGATGGAGGCCTCGATCATCATCATGGACGAGCCGACGACCTCCTTGACGGAGCCGGAGGTCGAGCGTGTTTTTGATATGATGCGGACGCTGAAAAGCAGCGGGGTCGGCATCGTCTTTATCTCGCATAAGCTGCGGGAGGTCATGGAGATCTGCACGCGGTTTACCGTGCTGCGCGACGGCAGCATGGTGTCTGCCGGCAGCATCGAGGAAACCTCGGTCGACGGGCTCGCGCGCGACATGGTCGGCCATGAGGTACGCACGCAGTCGCTGCGCAAGGCGCGGGAAATGGGGGCGGCTGTTCTCGGCGGTGAAGGGCTGACGCTGGAGCCGGTGTTCCGAAACGTCAGCTTCTCGGTGCGGGCGGGCGAGGTGCTCGGCTTCACGGGCCTGCTCGGCGACGGGCGCAGCGAGCTGTTTCAGGCGATCTTCGGCGCCATGCGCGGGATGACCGGCACGCTCTCCATTTCCGGCAGCCCGGTGCATATCCGCAGCACGGTGCAGGCGCTCAAAGCCGGCATCGGCTACGTGCCGCGCAACCGCAAGGAAAACGGCATTATCAAGGATATGAGCATCCTCGAAAACGGCTCGATCGTCACGTGGCCGCGCGACAGGAGATTCGGCCTGCTGGATAAAAAGAAGATTGAAAGCGGCTTTGCGCGCCAGCGGCAGGACCTGCACATCAAGCTCGGCGCGCTGAGCGACCGGATCGGCAGCCTTTCCGGCGGCAATCAGCAGAAGGTCGTGCTTGCGAAATGGCTGACGGCGAATCCGCGCGTCCTCGTGTTCGACAACCCGACGCAGGGCGTGGACGTCGGCGCGAAGGAAGAGATTTACGACATCATCCTGAAGCTGGCGGAGGCGGGCGTCGCCGTCGTGGTGCTTTCGAGCGAGGCGCAGGAGATCATCCGCGTGTGCGACCGCACGCTCGTGATGTTCCACGGCAGCGTGTGCGGCGAACTCGTCGGGGATGAAATGAATGAGCAGGCGATCATGCGTCTTGCAACAGGGGGACAGGTATAATGAACGAAAAAACGAAGAACAGGAATTTCGGCGCGTGGCTGCGCAATAACTGGAAAAACAACGCGCTTTTCTCTACGGGCATCGCCCTGATCGTTATGGTCGTCCTCCAGACGGTCGCGCTCGGCTTCGATTACGCGAGCTTCGGGGAGTGGTTTTCGGCGTGGACGCGCAACTGGCTCAATATCCTGCGCAATAACTCGAGCGTCGGCATCATCGCGCTCGGCATGACATTCGTCATCATCTCGGGCGGCATCGACCTTGCGGTCGGCTCCACGCTCGTCGCGGTCGGCGCGATCGCGATGTGCCTGATGGATGCGACGACCGGCGGCCTGCTCGGCACGATCGGCATCACCGGCGTGCCAGCATATATCCTGACGATTTTGATCGCGGTCGCGGCCGGCACGCTGCTCGGCGCGTTCAACGGCGTTCTGGTCACGGCGGGCCGTATTCCGCCGTTTATCGCCACGCTCGGCGCGATGAAGATCCTGCGCAGCGTGACGCAGTATTTCATGCAGACGAATTCACCGAAGGTGCCGAGCGATTTCCTCCAGATCGCGAGCGTCAAGATCGGCGGGCAGATGCTGATGCCGGTTTTCTACTGGCTGCTGCTCGCAGTGATTCTGTACATCGTCTCGAAGAAAACCGTTTTCGGCCGCCACGTGTTTGCGGTCGGCTCGAATGAAAAGACGACGCGGCTCTCCGGCATCAACGTCAACCGCGTCAAGCTCGGCGTTTATGCGTTGATGGGCGCCGTCGTCGCGGTCGCAGCGCTTTTGCAGGTTTCGCGCATCGGCGCGATGGACCCGGCAAATGCCGGCAACGGCTACGAGCTCGATGCAATCGCCGCGGTCATCGTGGGCGGTACGAGCATGTCCGGCGGCAAAGGCTCGGTGGTGGGCACCGTGTTCGGCATGCTGATCATCGCTGTGATGAATAACCTGCTGAACCTGCTCGGCGTGGACCCGTTCCTGCGCGAGGCGTTCAAGGGAGCAATCATCATCGCCGCAGTGCTTTTGCAGCGCAAATCCTCGGATAATTGAATCTCGGGCCGCGGCGGGGCAGGGGCTTCGCCGCGGCCTTTGCTTCGCGCATTTCCCGGGAAATATGCGATATTTCGAAATAGGCTTGATTTTTTTCGCGGATTCATCTATAATAAAAGGGACAAAAAATTTCCTTTATGGAGGCAGAAACTTATGTTGGTATCGGCAAAGGAAATGCTGGACAAGGCCAAGGCCGGCAAATATGCCGTCGGTCAGTTCAACATCAATAACCTCGAATGGACAAAGGCGATTCTCCTCACGGCGCAGGAGAACAATTCTCCGGTTATCCTCGGTGTGTCCGAGGGCGCCGGCAAGTATATGTGCGGCTACAACACCGTTGTCGGCATGGTCAACGGTATGCTCGAGACGCTGAAGATCACGGTTCCGGTCGCTCTGCACCTCGACCACGGCTCCTATGAGGGCGCTTTGGCGTGCATCGATGCGGGCTTCTCTTCCATCATGTTCGACGGTTCGCACTACCCGATCGAAGAGAACATCGAAAAGACGAAGGAGCTCATCCGCATCGCGGGTGAAAAGGGCATCTCCGTTGAGGCTGAAGTCGGCGCGATCGGCGGCGAGGAAGACGGCGTCGTCGGCAGCGGCGAGGTCGCGGACCCGAATGAGTGCAAGATGATCGCGGATCTCGGCGTCGACATGCTCGCAGCCGGTATCGGCAACATTCACGGCAAGTATCCGGCCAACTGGAAGGGCCTGAGCTTTGACGTGCTCGCGAAGATTCAGGAGCTCACCGGCACGATGCCGCTCGTTCTTCACGGCGGCACGGGTATCCCGGCGGACATGATCAAGACGGCGATTTCCCTCGGCGTTTCCAAGATCAACGTCAACACCGAGTGCCAGCTTGCGTTTGCTGAGGCGACCAGAAAGTATGTCGAGGCCGGCAAGGATCTCGAGGGCAAGGGCTTCGACCCGAGAAAGCTCCTTGCGCCGGGCTTCGAGGCGATTAAGGCGACCGTCAAGGAGAAGATGGAGCTGTTCGGTTCCATCGATAAGGCCTGATCTCTTAAATAATTATTAAATTTACGGAACGCGCCGGTTATCCGACGCGTTCCTGCCTTTTTCACCCCTCGCGGTATCTTGAAACTTTGCGGAGGTTGTGCTATACTGATACAAATCGAGGGGCATTTTACCGCGCGCATTGTGAATAATGCGCCTGCGGTTTGAATTTGGGGTTCCTTGGAGAGCAGAAAGGAAATGTCCATGGACGCAAATAAAACGTACTGCATGAATTGCTTTTCAGCGATGGACGTGCCGGGCGAGCCCTGCGCGCACTGCGGCTGGAAGGACGAGGGGCAGATGAAAAACGCGCTGCCGTACGGCACGCTGCTCGGCGGCAAGTACCTGATCGGGCAGGCGACGCGCATCAACGGCGCGGGAATCACCTATGCGGCGCTTGAAAAGGACACGAACCAGAAGGTAGAGGTGCGGGAATTCCTGCCGAATACGCTTGCCTTCCGTGCGCCGAACGGCCTTTCCGTGAAGCCGGCGGCGGGCGCAGAGCTGAAGTACGACGATTATCTCAGCGAGTTTGAGCGCTACACGCAGAAGCTGATCCGCGTCTCGGGTACGAAGCGCATGATGACAGTGCTCGATACCTTCTCGGAGAACAACACGCAGTATGTCGTTTTCCTATATGTGGAGTCTGTTTCCCTGCGCAGCTATGTGGAAGCGCACGGCTTGCTTTCCTGGGCCGACTGCGAGCAGTATTTCACACCGGTCATCTACGCGCTCGGCGCCATTCACAGCCAGAATGTGGAGCATCTCGGCATTTCGCCGGAGACGCTGCGCATTACGCCGGACGGCAAGCTGATTTTGACGGACTTCGAGATGCAGTCCGTACGCCGCGCGGGCACGGACCTGATCGAGGATATTTACCCGGGCTGCTGGGCAATCGAGCAGTATTCCAAGACAAAGGTGTGCGACGAGGTTACCGATGTGTACGGCCTCTGCGCCTCGATGCTGTTTGCGCTTTCCGGCGCGGTGCCGATGGAAGCGCCAAAGCGCAAGAAAGACCCGCGCCTGCTGATCTCGAAAGCGATTTTAAAGCAGCTTCCGGAGCACGTGATTCCCGCCATTGCAAACGGCCTGCAGGTGGATGCGGACCGCAGAACCTCGAGCTTCTCGCGCTTTTCAGCGGAGCTGGCCGCAGAGCCGACCGTGATGGAGCAGATGGTGGAGACCGAGACGGTGCGCTCGCTGCCGACGGGTGGGAGAAGCCCGCGCCGGCACGGGATGCCGCTGCCGGTGTGGCTCTTGCTCTCCTTCGTGTTTTCGCTGGTCGTGATTCTCGCGGTCGCAAGCGTCTGGTTCAAGGACAGCGCGTTCTCCATTCAGAGTATCATGCAGTCCCTCGCGGAGACGGGCGCGCCGGCGGCGGAGATGATTGAAGTGCCGAACCTTGTCGGCGAGGATTACACGGAAGTGGAGGCGCGGACGCAGACCGACGCGCAGTACAACTTCAAGCTGCACATCTACGAGGAAATTTTCAGCGAGAGCGTTCCGGCGGGGCAGATCACCACGCAGCTTCCGCTGCCCGGGCAGCAGCTTGAGGCGGGCGGAACCGTGCGCGTGGCGGTCAGCCGCGGCTCGAAGGAGCGCACGCTGCCGGATATCGCCGGCATGACGGCGGAGATGGCAAAGACGACGCTGGAAAAAGAGGGCTTTGTCATGGCCGCGGTGGATGCGGTGAGCGATGAGGTAGAGATCGGCAAGGTGATCGGCTATGCGGATTATGAGCCGGGCGAAGCGCTCGCATTCGGCTCCGTCGTTGCAGTGCGTGTCAGCGCGGAGGAATCGGCGGAGAGCGGCGCGGAATAAAGCAAATCTTTGTAAAATGAATCGAGCCTCCTGCACGGAAGATGCAGGAGGCTCTTTTGCGTTTGTTTGAACTGTGCATCGCTTCGCAGCGCCGCTATAAGGGCGGGCGCAGTAAGCGCAAAGAGGTGCGGCTTATCGGCGGCAAATGCCCGGGGCAGCCGCGCTTACTTGTACATCGCCATGTAGTCGCCGTGCGCTTCGATCAGCTCGTCGCACATTTTCACGATGTCGTCGATCGAGAGCTCGGCAGCCGTGTGCGGTTCGAGCATCGCGGCGCGGTAGATGTCCTCGCGCTTGCGCGTCCGCGCGGCCTCGATCGTCATCAGCTGCGCGTTGATATTTGTCATATTCATCGCGGCAAGCTGCACCGGCAGGCGGCCGACATGACACGGGTTGATGCCCATGCGGTCTACAAGGCACGGCACCTCGACGCAGGCGTCGGCGGGCAGGTTGTCGATCAGGCCCGTATTCAGCACATTGCCGCCGATCTTGTACGGCACGCCGGTGAGAATTGCCTCCATGATGTACGAGGCGTATTCCGCCGAGCGCGTGTGCTCGATCTTGCCGTCCTGCAAAATATTGGCTTTTTCTTCCTTCCAGCCCTTGATCTGGTTGACGCAGCGGCGCGGGTACTCGTCGAGCGGGATGTTGTACGCCTCGATCAGCTCCGGGTATTTCGACTTGATGAACAGCGGATTGTACTCGGCGTTGTGCTCGCTCGACTCGGTGCAGTAGTAGCCGAGCCGGCGGATGTATTCGTAGCGCACCATGTCCTTGTGCTTTTCGGCGGCGTTCTTTTCGGCGGCGCGGCGTTTGATTTCGGGATACAGGTCGCGGCCGTCCTTGTCGGTGATCTTCAAAAGCCATGCCATGTGGTTGATGCCGGCGATCAGCTCGCGGCGTCCCTCGAGCTGATCCTCCATGCCGAGGCCGGTCAGAAGATCGCGCGAGCAGGTCTGCACGCTGTGGCATAGGCCGACGGTTTTCACACCGGTATAGCGCTGCATATAGCCGGAGAGCATCGCCATCGGGTTCGTGTAGTTCAAAAACCACGCGTCGGGGCAGACCTCCTCGATGTCGCGGGCGAAGTCCTCGAGCACCGGGATCGTGCGCAGCGCGCGCATGATGCCGCCGATACCGAGCGTATCGGCGATCGTCTGGCGCAGGCCGTATTTTTTCGGGATCTCGAAATCGATGACGGTGCAGGGCTCGTAAAAGCCGACCTGAATTGCGTTGACAACGAAGTCGGCGCCGCGCAGCGCTTCCCTCCGGTTTTCAGCGCCGCAGTAGGTCTTGAGCACAGCGCGGCCGCCGTTTGTATTGCGGTTGATGGCGCTCAGAATGAGGTGTGATTCCTCGAGGCGCTCCGCATCGATGTCGTAGAGGGCAATCTCGCTCTCGCAGAGCGCGGGCGTGCACATGCAGTCGCCGAGCACGTTGCGCGCAAAGACAGTGCTGCCGGCGCCCATAAAGGTAATTTTTGGCATTTTGAATCCATCCTTTCCCCAAAAAGAATCTTTTGTAATGAAATCTTTTTGTGCTTTTATTATAAGCGGAGCGCATGCCGCATCGCAATAGCTTTTGTTTCAAAAAATTGTCGTTTTGTTGTATTTTCCACGCGGGTATGCTATACTGAGAGCACGGAAAGCGGAAGGGGAGAAGGACATGGATACGATCAAGCACCGCGCGGAGAATCTGAACAACGGCGGTTCCGTCACGGTCTACTACTGCGGCTATGAAAAGTGCGCGAGCGGCCATTTCTGGGGGCCGGCGGTGCGCACGCAGTACCTGCTGCATTATGTGATCTCGGGCCGCGGCACGTATGCGGTCGGCGGCGAGACGTATACGCCGCATGCGGGCACCTGCTTTCTGATCCGCCCCGGAGAGCGCACGGTGTACACGGCGGACCGGGAGGACCCGTGGGAGTACATGTGGGTCGCGTTCGACGGCTTCGACGTACTCGAGATCCTGCGGCGCACCGGTCTTATCAGCCGGTATGTCGTCCCGGTGGAAAACGGCGGGGAATTCGAGCGCTACCTGCGCGAGATGATCGAGGAATTCAGCGGCGGCAGCCTGTTTAAGGTGATGAGCTGCTTTTACGGCGCGATGTCCGTGCTGGAGAAATCGGCGCACGGCGGCGCCTATACGCGCGAGCACGAGTATGTGAACAAGGCGGTCGGCTACATCAAGAGCAATTACGGCTACCCGATTCAGGTCAGCGACCTCGCCCGGTACATCGGCATCGACCGCACGTACCTTTACCGCATCTTCTTTGCCTCGGAAAACATGTCGCCGAAGCAGTATCTGATGCAGGTGCGCATTAACGCCGCCAAGAAGATGCTCCTGAGCGGTGCGTACACCGTGGGCGAAACGGCGATTTCCTGCGGCTTTTCGGACGCCTCCTCGTTTTGCAGCCGATTCAAGCGCTGCACCGGCATGACACCCAAGGCGTTTATTGCAGACAATGAAAGACACCGCGCAGAGGGCTGACCCTGCGCGGTGTCCTTTTGTTTTTACCGGCTGAACTCGGAGAGCTCCAGCCCTTCGTTGTGCTCGAGCGCCCAGCGGATGCTCCACTCGTTTGCAAAGAGCAGCAGGTAGCGCCCGCGGATATCCTGCACTTTCTTCGTGTCGGAGGTGAGATTCAGCTTTTTCAGGTCGACGTCCGGCGTGTCGATCCAGCGGATGTGCGAGTAGGGGAGGTTTTCCATGCGGATCTCGACATTGTACTCGTTTTCCATGCGGTACTTGAACACGTCGAACTGCAGCGTGCCGACAACGCCGACGATGACCTCCTCCATGCCGGAGGCGATCTCCTGAAAGATCTGGATTGCGCCCTCCTGCGCGATCTGCGTCGTGCCCTTGACGAACTGCTTGCGCTTCATTGTGTCCTTCTGCTGCACGCGGCAGAAATACTCGGGCGCGAAGGTTGGGATGCCCTCGAACTGCACCTTTTTGCCGGTGCAGATCGTGTCGCCGATCGAGAAGATGCCGGGGTCGAATACGCCGATGATGTCGCCGGCGTAGGCCTCGTCGATAATCTCACGACTCTGCGCCATCATCTGCTGCGGCTGGGCGAGCTTGATCTTGCGGCCGCCCTGCACGTGGCTGACCTCCATGCCCTTTTCAAACCGCCCGCTGCAAATGCGCATGAACGCGATACGGTCGCGGTGCGCCTTGTTCATGTTGGCCTGAATCTTAAAGACGAAGGCCGAAAAATCCTTGCTGAACGGGTCGATCGTGCCGTCCTTTGTCTCGCGCGGCAGCGGCGCCGTCGTCATGTGCAGGAAGCTCTCGAGGAACGGCTCCACGCCGAAATTCGTGAGCGCCGAGCCGAAGAACACGGGCGAGAGCTTGCCGTGGCGCACCTTTTCGAGGTCGAATTCATAGCCGGCGCCGTCGAGCAGCTCCACGTCGTCGCGCAGCGTATTGTACAGGTTCTCGCCGAGGATCCCCTCGAGCGACGTGTCGTTCAGGTCGATCTCGTGCGCTTTGACCTCGTGCTGGCCGCGCAGCTCCTTGTCGCCCTCGAAGGCGATGATCTCGGACTTCTCGCGGTCGTAAACGCCCCTGAAGTCGATGCCGGAACCGATTGGCCAGTTCATCGGGTAGGTGCCGATGCCGAGCTCCTTCTCGATCTCGTCGAGCAGGTCGTAAGGACTCTGCGCGTCGCGGTCCATCTTGTTGATGAAGGTGAAAATCGGGATGTCGCGCATGACGCAGACCTTGAAGAGCTTGCGCGTCTGCGGCTCAACGCCCTTTGCGGCGTCGATGACCATGACGGCAGAATCGGCCGCCATCAGCGTGCGGTAGGTGTCCTCGGAGAAGTCCTGATGGCCCGGGGTATCGAGAATATTGATGCAGTAGCCCTCGTACTGGAACTGCATGACGGAGGAGGTGACGGAAATGCCGCGCTGCTTTTCGATCTCCATCCAGTCGGAAACCGCGTGGCGCGCGTTCTTTTTGCCCTTGACGGCGCCGGCGAGCTGAATGGCGCCGCCGTACAGGAGGAATTTTTCCGTAAGCGTCGTTTTGCCGGCGTCCGGATGCGAAATGATCGCAAAGGTGCGGCGTTTTTCGATCTCTTTTCTCAAATCTGGCAAAGTGATGACCTCTGTTTCTATGTGAATTCGAACAATCGGTTTATTCTATCATATATGCGGGAAAAGTTCAAGTTTTCCGAGCCATGGAGCGACAAAATATTTGCGGCGGGTATGGTACTGTAAAAGAAAAAAACGAGGAAGGATGTAAAAATGCTCAAGAAGATTTCCACGGTTCTGCTCAGCCTTCTGATCGCCGTATTCGCCGCGTTTCAGGCGCAGGGTGCCGAGACAAAGCCGGAAAAGTACGCCGTGCAGGTTCTTCCGAAGGAGGATGTGGCGGTTTCCTCCGGTGAGCGCGTCGGCGGGGAGATCCGCATCACGGCGGCTCTGCGCGAAATGGCGGTGCAGGAGGACGCCACCATAAAGTTTGTTCTGACCGGCGACCGTTATACATACCGCACCACGGTCGTCGTGACGCCGGAGAACGAGGATGAGGAGGGGCTGCTTTCGGCCTCGGCGTGCTTTGAAAATCTGCTCAGCGGCAGCTACCGACTGCAAATTGAGCAGGCCGACGGCGCTGCGCTCGATTACATTCTGGCGGAAAAGGGCGGGGAATCAAAGTACACCATGCAGGAGGATTCCATCACGTTCTATCTCTCGGAGGATGCGAACACGGGAAGCGCGTGGTTCATGCTGAAGGAACAGGCGACGGAGGCTGCGGACGAGGAGGCGGCGCGATGAAGGTGCAGCGCATCCACAGGGGACGGCACTACCGCAGGCGCTTTCCGGCGCTCGCGGTGCGGCGCATTCTGCTGCACCTGCTGGACTGGACAGCCATGCGCTTCGGGCGGCACGGGCGGCTTGTCATGCGGCTGCGGGCCAATTTGAACAGAGGGCGCATATAGGCGCATATACTATAGGAGAATCGAATCCGTGAGGGGGCGTTCTCAAATATGCGCAGGGGATTTTTGGCGCTGCTCGCCGCGCTCTGCCTTTTGCTGCCGGTTTCGGCACAGGCGGCCGGCGGCGTGCTGGTGCTCGGGGGCGGTGCGGGAGACGTGCGGCTGGAAATTAAAAACGACGCGGCGTATCCGGTCTATGTGCTGGCGCGGGCTGAGGAGGCCGAAGCGGGG
>URQJ01000023.1 GCA_900549945.1 uncultured Oscillospiraceae bacterium | reverse complement strand
GAGTTCAGACGTGTGCTCTTCCGATCTGAATCCGCCGCCGCGTTCAGCCGCAGGCGCGCGCTGCTCGCCGCGAAGCAGACCGCGATCCGCAGCACGATCGGCGCGGCCAAGGCGCAGCTTCACACGCTGCCGGACAGCGAATACTTCGCGGTGCTTTTGAAGCTCGTGCAGAAATATGCGGCGGACGGCGACGGCGAGATGCGCCTCAATGCCGCCGACCTCGGCCGCCTGCCCGCAGATTTTGAGGCGCAGGTGAACCGGGCCGCAGGCCGCGGGCACATCACCGTGTCGAGAACACCGTGCAGCCTTCCGGACGGTTTCCTGCTCGTCTGCGGCGGCATCGACGTGAACTGCACGTTCGACGCGCTCTTTGAGGCGGAGGCGGACGCCCTGCAGGACATCGCGGGCGGCCTGCTCTTCACATGAGCCGCCGGAAAACGCAAAGGAGAAGCACGATGGCAGAGGAATACATTTACGCCGTGGCGCGCATCAAGGCGCGGGAAACACAGCTTTTGACGCAGCAGGACATCGACCGGCTGATGGCGTGCAGAACGCCCGCCGAATGCCTGCGCGCGCTCGGCGACAAGGGCTGGGACACCGGCAGCGGCAAAACAGCCGAGGCGGTTCTCGCCGAGGAAACGGAAAAAACATGGGCGCTCATGCGCGAGCTGACGCCCGACCTCACCCCGTTCGACGTGCTGCTGTACCCCACAGACTTCAACAACCTGAAGGCGGCCGTCAAGTGCGCCGTCACGGGCGCAGAGCCGCGCAGCGTCTTTATGCCGGGCGGTACCGTGCCGCCCGACGCGATGCAGGCCGCCGTGCAGCAGAACGATTTTTCCGCCCTGCCGGACTTCATGGCGGAGCCTGCGGCAGAGGCCATGCAGGTGCTGCTCAGCACGCGGGACGGCCAGCGCTGCGATACGATTCTCGACCGCGCCTGTCTCACGGCGATCCGCCGCGCGGGCCGCGGGAGCCGCAGCCTGCTGATCGACGGCTTTTCGGAGCTCAAGGTCGCGGTATCCGACATCAAGATTGCCGTGCGCGCGCAGCGCACCGGCAAGAGCCGCGCGTTTTTAGAGGAGAGCCTCGCCCCCTGCGACACGCTCGACCTCGCAGAGCTCACGGAGGCTGCGCTGAAAAGCGAGGAAGCCGTCTGCGGCTATTTGAGCCGTACCGCCTACGCCGACGGCGTGGAGCCGCTTAAAGCCGGCGCATCGGCCTTCGAGAAGTGGAGCGACGACCGGCAGACCGCGCTCGTCAAATCGGTCGGCAGGCAGGATTATTTTACGGTCGCGCCGCTGATCGGCTACGTGATCGCACGCCAGAACGAGATAGCCGCCGTGCGCATCATCCTCTCCGGCAAGCAGAACGGCCTGTCGGACGAGCGCATCCGGGCGCGGCTTCGGGAAATGTGAGCTTCATCTGAGCCGGCTCTGGGCAGATGCCGCGTGATAAAAAGCGCCGCGCAGATGCCCCGCGGGCCAATCGGAAAGGATGTTTTATTTTGTACAGAGCAGCAGTCATCGGAGACCGCGACAGCATCTACGGCTTTGCGGCGCTCGGGCTAGACGTTTTCCCCGTGGAGGACGGAGACGCCGGCTCGAAAACCCTGCGCAGGCTTGCGGAGGGCGAATACGCCGTCATCTACATCACCGAAGCGCTGGCCGCTTTGCTCGAGCACGAGCTCGACCACTACCGGCTCATGCCGCTGCCCGCCATCATCCCGATTCCCGGCGTCACGGGCAACACGGGCATGGGCATCCGCATGGTCAAAAAGTCGGTGGAGCAGGCCGTCGGCTCCGACATCATCTTCAACGAAAAAGATTAAGGAAAAGGTGACTTGAAGCAAATGAGCAAGGGCACAATCAAAAAAGTAGCCGGCCCGCTCGTCATCGCAGGCGGCATGCGCGACGTGAATATGTTTGACGTCGTGCGCGTCAGCGACCAGCGGCTGATCGGCGAAATCATAGAAATCCACGGCGACGAGGCGTCGATTCAGGTCTACGAGGAGACCTCCGGCCTCGGCCCCGGCGCCCCGGTCGAATCCACCGGCGAGCCGATGAGCGTCGAGCTCGGACCGGGCCTCATCAGCTCGATCTACGACGGCATCCAGCGCCCGCTGGACGCGATCATGCAGATTTCCGGCAACAATTTAAAGCGCGGCGTGGAGGTTCCCTCCCTAAAGCGCGGCGTGAAGTGGCGCTTTCTGCCCGCCATGCAGGCCGGCGACGCGGTCGAGGGCGGCGACATTCTCGGCACCGTGCAGGAGACGGAGATTGTCGTGCACAAGATCCTCGTGCCGGCCGGCGTGCGCGGCACGATCCGCTCTATTTCCGCGGGCGAATACACTGTGACCGACACGGTGGCCGTCATTGACACACCGAACGGCGGGAGCCTCGACGTGACGCTGATGCAGAAGTGGCCGGTCCGCCGCGGCAGGCCGTACCAAAGAAAGCTCTCGCCGGATATGCCGCTCGTCACCGGTCAGCGCGTCATCGACACGCTGTTCCCCATCGCGAAGGGCGGCGTGGCGGCCGTTCCCGGCCCGTTCGGCAGCGGCAAAACCGTCGTGCAGCACCAGCTCGCGAAATGGGCGGAGGCGGACATCGTCGTGTATATCGGCTGCGGCGAGCGCGGCAACGAGATGACCGACGTTTTAAACGAGTTTCCGGAGCTCGTGGACCCGAAAACCGGTTATTCCCTGATGAAGCGCACGGTGCTGATCGCCAACACCTCCGACATGCCGGTTGCGGCGCGCGAGGCCTCGATCTACACCGGCATCACGATCGCGGAGTATTTCCGCGATATGGGCTATTCCGTCGCCCTGATGGCGGACTCCACCTCCCGCTGGGCGGAGGCGCTGCGCGAAATGTCCGGCCGCCTCGAGGAAATGCCCGGCGAAGAAGGCTACCCCGCTTATCTCGGCAGCCGTCTCGCCCAGTTCTATGAGCGCGCGGGCCGCGTGATCGCGCTCGGCCGCGACGGGCGCGAGGGCGCGCTCTCCGTCATCGGCGCGGTATCGCCCCCGGGCGGCGATATTTCCGAACCGGTCTCGCAGGCAACGCTGCGCATCGTCAAGGTGTTCTGGGGACTCGATTCGAACCTCGCCTACAAGCGCCACTTCCCGGCCGTGAACTGGCTGACCTCCTACTCCCTCTACGTGGACACGATGGCGGGCTGGTTCAACACGAACGTCGCCGACGACTGGATGGCCCTGCGCGCGCGGCTGATGCGCCTTTTGCAGGATGAGGCGGAGCTCGAGGAGATCGTAAAGCTCGTCGGCATGGACGCGCTCTCCGCGCCCGACCGCCTGAAGCTCGAGGCTGCGCGCTCCATCCGCGAGGACTTCCTGCACCAGAACGCATTCGACGAAACCGACACGTACACGAGCCTTGAAAAGCAGCACGATATGATGCTGCTCGTCATCCGGTATTACGACCAGTGCGCGGCGGCGCTCGAAAAGGGCGCGAAGGCCGACGACCTGATCGCGCTGCCCGTGCGCGAGCGCATCGGCCGGTTCAAGTATGCCGCGCCCGAAAAAGCCGCGGCGGAATACAGCGACATCTGCACAGCGCTCGAGCTCGAAATCAACGGCGCCGTACAGAATAAGGAGGACTTCTGATGCCAAAGGAATACAGAACTATACAGGAGGTCGCCGGCCCGCTGATGCTCGTCAAGGGCGTGGAAAACGTGACATACGACGAGCTCGCCGAAATCGAGCTCGCAAACGGCGAAAAGCGCCGCTGCAAGGTGCTCGAGATCAACGAGGGCAACGCGCTCGTGCAGCTCTTTGAGAGCTCCACGGGCATCAACCTCTCGAACAGCCGCGTCCGCTTCCTCGGCCGCACGATGGAACTCGGCGTGAGCGAGGACATGCTCGGCCGCGTTTTCGACGGCCTCGGCCGCCCGATCGACGGCGGGCCGGAAATTCTGCCCGAGCGGCGCGACGATATCAACGGCCTGCCGATGAACCCGGCCGCGCGCAGTTACCCGCAGGAATTCATTCAGACCGGTGTTTCGGCCATCGACGGCCTGAACACGCTCGTGCGCGGGCAGAAGCTGCCGATCTTCTCGGCCTCGGGCCTGCCGCACGCCCAGCTTGCGGCGCAGATCGCCCGGCAAGCCAAGGTGCGCGGCACGAACGACCCGTTCGTCGTCGTATTCGCCGCGCTCGGCATTACCTTCGAGGAATCGAACTTCTTCATCGAGAGCTTTCGGGAGACCGGCGCCATCGACCGCACGGTCCTGTTCGTAAACCTCGCGAACGACCCGGCCATCGAGCGCATCGCGACGCCCCGCATGGCGCTGACCGCCGCGGAGTACCTCGCCTTTGAAAAGAACTACCACGTGCTCGTCATCCTGACCGATATCACGAACTACGCCGACGCGCTGCGCGAGGTTTCCGCCGCGCGCAAGGAGGTGCCCGGCCGCCGCGGCTACCCGGGCTATATGTACACCGACCTCGCCTCGCTCTACGAGCGCGCGGGCCGGCAGAACGGCAAGACCGGCTCGATCACGATGATCCCGATCCTCACGATGCCCGAGGACGACAAAACCCACCCGATTCCCGACCTGACCGGCTACATCACCGAGGGGCAGATCATCCTGAGCCGCGAGCTGTACCGGAAGAACATCGCGCCGCCGATCGACGTGCTGCCCTCCCTCTCCCGCCTCAAGGACAAGGGCATCGGCGAGGGCAAGACGCGTGCCGACCACGCGAGCACGATGAACCAGCTTTTCGCCGCCTATGCGCGCGGCAAGGACGCAAAGGAGCTGATGGTCGTTCTCGGCGAAGCCGCCTTGACGGAAATCGACAAGCTCTACGCGAAATTTGCCGACGCCTTTGAAAGCGAATACGTCTCGCAGGGCTATGCGGCAAGCCGCGACATCGAGGAAACGCTCGCGCTCGGCTGGAAGCTGCTTTCGATTCTGCCGCGCAGCGAGCTCAAGCGCATCAACGACAGATTCCTCGACGAGTATTACGGAAAGGTGTGATGCACGGTGGCAGGCACACAGGTGAACCCCACCCGCATGGAGCTCACGCGGCTGAAAAAGAAGCTCGTCACGGCCGTGCGCGGCCACAAGCTTCTGAAAGACAAGCGCGATGAGCTGATGCGCCAGTTTCTCGACCGCGTGCGCGAAAACAAGGCGCTGCGCGAGGAGGTGGAGACGGCGCTGAACGCCGCAAACGGCGACTTTATGCTGGCACGCGCCGGCATGCCGGACGAAATGCTCAACACCGCGCTGCTCGCCCCGAAGCAGGAGGTTTCGATTTCGGCCGGCACGCAGAACGTCATGAGCGTGGAGATCCCGGATTTCGATTTCAAGACGCGCACGCCCGATCCAAACGACATCTATTCCTACGGCTTCGCCTTCACGACCGGCGACCTCGACGACGCGATCCGCTCGCTTTCCGCGGTCTTTCCGAAGATGCTGAAGCTCGCCGAAGTCGAGAAATCCTGCCAGCTCATGGCGGCGGAGATCGAAAAAACGCGCCGGCGCGTCAACGCGCTCGAGCACGTGATGATCCCGGAATTACAGGAGAACATCAAGTACATCACGATGAAGCTCGACGAAAACGAGCGCTCCACGCAGATTCGCCTGATGAAGGTCAAGGACATGATGCTGAAAGAAGCGCACCACTACGAGACGATCTGACGGCAAAACGGCTTTCCGCGCTGTGCGGAGGGCCGTTTTTTCTGTCCGCGCCGAATATCTGCCGCCCCCGCCCAACCGCAGAAAATGCCCGGACGCACACCGCGCCCGGGCATTTTCCCGCCTGTCACGGCGGATTTATCGCTTTTGTTTTTGCATCCAGTCACCACACGACCGCGGTGGAAGGGATCACAGGCGCGGCGGGGTCTATCGCCGCCGCTGACATCGTCTCTGCGCAGAAGACATGGCCGTGCACGGGCGCTTCGCCGTCTGTGAACAGGACGTTCTGCACCGTGCTCCAATCGATGGCGTCGGTCGTGAGCGCAGGCGCCGCCATCGGCAGAACCGTCCCGGCGCGCACGAACGCGAGGCCGGGATAGACCGTCGCCTGCACCGTGTGCCAGCACCCGCCGCGGAAAACATGGTTTGTGCCGAGCTCTACCCACTGCCCGGCGGGCAGGTAGACCCGGCGAGAATCGCCGGCCTCAAAGAGCGGCGCGACCAAAATATCCTCGCCGAAGAAGTATTCATCCTCCATCGCGGCGCAGTTCTCGTCATCCGGGCACTCGATGAACATTGCCCGCAGCAGCGGGAGGCCCTGCGCCGAGCAAAGCGCACTCTGCGCCATGATGTACGGCAGCAGGCGGTAACGCAGCTCGAGCATGTGCCGGAAGGAATCGCAGAACGGCTGCGAATACGCCCACGGCTCCTTCGGCGGCGCGCCGTGGCAGCGCATGTGCGAGGTGAAAATGCCCATGAACGTCCAGCGGTTGTAGAGCTCCTCCGGGCTCTGGCGCACGAAGCCGCCCACATCGTGGCTCCAGTAGGAAAAGCCGCTTGCGCCGAACGAAAGCCCGCCCCTGAGCGAGCAGAGCATGCCCATATCGTTGTTCTCGCAGTCGCCGCCCCAGTGCAGGGGATAGCGCTGGCTGCCCGCCCACGCGGAGCGTCCCCAGATCACGCCCTCACCGCGCGACCGCATCGTCGCCTCATAGACGGCCTTATTGTAGCGCAGCGGATAGAGGTTGTGCTCCGTAAAGCCGGAGGCCCCCGAGGCATAGGCGCCGGTCAGCGGCGCGGCCTCGCCGAAATCCGCCTTGATTGCGGAAACGCCCAGCTCGAACAGGCCGCCGAGCTTTTCCGCATACCATTCGACCGTATCCGGATTTGAAAAATCCAGCACAGCATCGTCGGTCGGAAGCTGTCCGTCTGCATTTTTGACGGCGAGCCCGCGGGAGACAAGCTCGGAAAACAGCTCGTTTTTCGGCGTGAAATACGGGATCTGCCAGAGGCAGACGCGATACCCCGCGCGGTTGAGATCCTCTATCATCTTTTTCGGATCGTCGAAGCGGCTGGGCGAAAACTTGTAGTTGCAGAGCCAGTCCTCCTCAAACCACCCGGTGTCGAGGTGGATCACGTCGCAGGGAATGCGGTGCGTCTTGAGCGCCGCCGCCACCTCGCGGGCCTCGGCCTCGCTCTTGTAGGTGATGCGGGACATCCACAGCCCAAAGCTCCACAGCGGCGGCAGAGGGCTTTTGCCGGTCAGGCCGGTGTAAGCGCCGAGCACCTCCTTCGGCGTGCCGGTCATGAGGAAAATGTCGATGCCCTCGTCCCCCATGAACGCCGTCTGCGCCTGTGCGTATGCGCTGCCGAAATCGAGCGTCAAGGGGCAGCTCGTGTGGTAGAACACGCCGTAGCCGCGCGAGCTCATGAAAAACGGGACCGGCTTATAGACGTCGCTCGTTTCAACGCCGTTCGCGTCCTTCGTCCACAAAATCAGCTTCTGCCCGCTCTTGTCGAGCCGCGTAAAGCTCTCGCCGCAGCCGTAGAAGTGCTCGCCCGGGTGGATCTCGAGGCTCACGGCCGGATATTTATGCATATCCCCGGCGGATCGCACAAAAGAAAACGGCAGCGGGTTATAGTTCTGCAGGCTCATGGAATCCGAAGCGTGCAGCGTGTGCGTCAGCTCCCGGCCCGCACCGTCCCGCAGGATAATATGGAACGGGTCGTACTGCACCTCGAGCTCCAGCTTTCCGGTGCGGTACACCGCATGCGTCTCATCGGCCTCTGCGGGCCGCAGGGGCAGCGCCCCGGGCGCACCGTCCAGCATCAGAGACTGCGCGTCGCGGTTCTCGAGCGCATCCTTCGCGCGGCAGGTGGTGCGGATGCGCACGACGTTTTCCGCGATGAGCGAGATCTCGAGCGGGTAGTCCGGGTCGTCGGGATACGCCGGCGGGAAGGTCCACGAGCGCGTGGGCTCAAAGGGTGTGCTGTACATGTTGAAGCCCAGCCGCCCCTTGCGCTCAAACCGCGCGTAGCGCAGCCTGCCCCGGCCCGCCGCGGGGTCGAACCCCTCCAGCTTCTGTGCGTTAAAGTGAATATTTCCGATGGTTTCAAACTGCTCCGAAACATCCACTTCCTGATTGAGATAGCGGTAATTCTGAATTTTCATACGAACTCCTTTCATGCGCGGCCCAGCCGCGTTTTTTTAATAGATTTCGGCGCTTTCTCCCCTGTGCCACAATGAGTATAGCATCGATCTGCGCCGAAATCAACAAAAAAAAAAAAAAAACAGATAATTTTTGTTAAAATAACAAATTTATTCTTGACATAGCGAATTATCAGTGCTATGCTATGGGCAAACAAGGTTTATCGTTAAACCCATTTTAAGCCCGGGCACGCTTCCAAAACAGCCTCCAAGCGGCGCACGTTCCCCGGCGCACGATTCTATTCAAGGAAGGAATGAGACGCATGTCATTTCAAGCAGCCCCCGCATCCAAAAGCAGCAGTCTGTGGCGGCGCATCTCGCGCAACTGGGGCCTTTACCTGCTTCTCCTGCCCGCCGTCGTGATTTTGCTCCTGTTCACGTACCAGCCGATGGTCGGCATCGTGATCGCCTTCAAGGATTTCACGCCGGCCAAGGGGATTTTCGAAAGCCCGTGGGCCGGGATGAAGTATTTCCAGGAGTATTTCAACTCCTACCAATTTTGGCCGACCATCAAAAACACGCTGGTCATCAGTCTCTATACCATCCTCGTCACTTTCCCGCTGCCCATCGTGGTCGCGCTCCTGTGCAACCAGATCAGCAGCCGGGGCTACAAAAAATTCTTTCAGGTTTCCACCTACCTGCCCCATTTCATCTCCACGGTCGTCATGTGCGGCATGATCATCCTGTTCCTCTCGCCCAGCACCGGCGTCATCGCCAAGCTCCTCTCCTTCGTGGGCGTGAAGCTGCCGAACCTGATGGGCCTGCCCGGCGCTTTTTCAAGCATTTACGTCTGGACCGAGGCTTGGCAGCATGTGGGCTGGGACAGCATCCTCTACATAGCGGCGCTCTCCGCCGTGGACCCGACGCTGTACGAGGCCGCCACCGTGGACGGCGCGAGCAAATGGCAGAAGATCCTGCGCATCGACATCCCAATGCTGATGCCCACCGTCACGATCATGCTGATCCTGCGCATGGGCAGCGTGATGAGCGTCGGCTTCGAAAAGGTCTACCTTCTGCAAAACTCCCTCAACATGACGGCGAGCGAGATCATCTCCACCTATGTCTACAAAATGGGCCTGATCAGCAACCAGTACAGCCTTTCCTCCGCCATCAACCTGTTCAACAACGTAATCAATTTCATTTTGCTGCTCTCCATGAACTGGATTTCCGGCAAGCTGAGCGAAACCTCTCTGATCTGAGCGAAAGGAGCTGACCTACGATGACAGAAGCCGCCATAAAGCCCGCGCGCCGGCGGATCCGCCGCACAAAGGGCGACGTCGTGTTCGACGTTATCCTCTATACCATCACGGGGCTGATGATCCTCGTCACCCTGTACCCGATGTATTTCGTGCTTATCGCCTCCATCAGCAACCCGACGGATGTTTCGGCAGGCAATATCACCTTCTACCCGATCGACATCACCTTCAAGGGCTACCAAAAGCTCTTCGATTATCCGCAGCTCTGGACGGGCTACGGCAACACGATCCTCTACGCGCTGTTCGGCACCGTGTTCAGCCTTATCGCGAACATTCCGGCCGCTTACGCGCTCTCCCGCCGCGATCTCGTCGGCCGCCGCTTTTTCACGGTCTTTTTCCTGATCCCCATGTTCTTCACCGGCGGCCTGATTCCCACCTATATGACCGTACAGAGCTACGGCCTGCTGGATACCCGGCTCGTCATGGTGCTGCCCTTCGCCGTTGTCACCTACTACATCATCGTGGCGCGCACCTTCTTTTCCAACAGCCTGCCGGACGGCCTGTGGGAGGCGGCGCAGATCGACGGCTGCGGCAACCTGCGTTTCTTCTTCCAGATGGTGCTCCCGCTCTCGAAGGCCGTAATCGCCGTCATCGCCCTGTGGACCGCCGTGGGCCAGTGGAACTCCTACTTTAACGCCCTGATCTACATCCGCTCGCCGGAACTGCAGCCCCTGCAGATCATCCTGCGGAACATCCTCATCGGCAACCAGACCATCAGCGCCATGAGCACCGGCTCCGCCGCCGTGGAAGCGGCGCAGCTCGCCGACCTCATCAAGTACGCGATCATCGTCGTATCCTCCGCGCCCATCATGTGCCTTTACCCCTTCGTGCAGAAGTATTTCAACCAAGGCGTGATGATCGGCGCGCTCAAGGGATAAATTCCAGTCTCCCCGCAGCCATCAAGCTAAAATATTCAGACCATCCCCCGCAACAAGAAAGGAGTCAATGCAATGAAAAAAACAACCAAGCTGTTCAGCCTGCTGCTCGCGCTCGCGATGACCGTTTCCCTCGCGGCCTGCGGCGGTGGCGGCGAATCCTCCACAGCCTCCGGCGGCGAAAGCAGCACCGGTTCGAGCGGCAGCACAGAGGCGGATGCCCCGACCTTTACGGTCGCGACCGTCCGCTGGACAGACGCATGGCCGACCGATTACCTCGAGAGCGGCGTCATGAAGGAAATCGAGGAGCAGACCGGCGTCAACATCGACTGGCAGGTCTACTACAACGGCGACTGGGCCGAGCAGAAATCCCTGCTGCTGGCCTCCGGCGATCTGCCCGACGCGTTCTGGGGCTCGCTCTGCCTGAGCGACACCGATGTGAACCAGAACAAGAGCAATCTCGTGGAGCTCACCGACCTGATCGCGGAAAACATGCCCAACCTCAACCGGGTGTTTGAGACGGACGCCTCGATGAAGGCCATCATCACCGACCGAAACGGCGAAATCTACAGCCTGCCCAAGAAGCTGCCGCTGCGCCCGCAGGTCAACGACATCATGTACATCAACCAGACATGGCTCGACGCGCTGGGCCTCGAAATGCCCGGCACCTATGAGGATCTCGAAACTGTGCTGGAGGCCTTTGTCACACAGGACCCGAACGGCAACGGCGAAGCAGACGAATACGGCTATTCCGCCTCGCAGGGCCTCGGCGGCGACCTGCGCCACCTGATGGCCCCCTTCGGCACGATGGTCTGCCGCGACAACGGCACGGCCGGCACCAACTTTATGGCGCTGGACGACAGCGGTAAACCGATCTTCATGCCGATTCAGGAAAACTACAAGGAAGCCGTGAAGTGGGTCAACGGCCTGTACACGAAGGGCCTGCTGGATCCCGAGGCCTTCACACAGGATTCCTCGATGGTCACGGCCAAAACGCAGGACCCGAACGGCTCCCTCTCCGGCATCGTGTTCGGCTGGACGGCCGACGCACAGGTCGGCGTAAACGCTTCCGACTACGTGCCCGTTCCCGCGCTCGCCGGCCCGGACGGCAAGCGCTATGCGGAGCACAATCCCGAATTCCTCGACGTGAGCCGTAACGAGCTGATCATTACCACGGCCTGCGAGGACCCGGCCGCCCTGCTCAAGTGGGCCGACGCCTACTACACAGACGAAGCCTCCCTGCAAACCTTCTACGGCTCGATCTCTGACGGCAAAATTCAGGCCAACGACGACGGCACCTACGAAGTGCTTGTGCCGGACGACGGCTCCTCTCTCGATACCTCCGCGTGGTCCTTCTCGATGCGCGATTTCGGCCCGAAGTATATGAACGAATCGTTCTACGATAAGGTTACACTGCCCGCCGATCAGGGCGACGGCATCAAGCTCGCCGAAGATCCGGTCAATGAGGAATACATCGTCACGACCTTCCCGGTCTGTGCCTATACCGAGGAGCAGACACAGCGGCTGGCCTCTCTGACCACAAACATCTACGACTACTGCGAATCCCAGTACGCGCACTGGGTCGTGGACGGCGGCATCGACAGCGAATGGGACGCCTACCTCGAGCAGCTCGACGCGATGGGCCTTCAGGAGCTGATCGAAATTCAGAAGGACGCCTATGCGGCCTATCAGGAATCCCTCCAGTAATCCCCAGCCCCCGAGAAAGAATGAGCCCGGATCCGCTTTGGATCCGGGCTCGTTTTCTATATATACGCTATATGCGCGCATGTGCAGTCGAAATACCGCCCTGCGGCTCAAATTTTTCGGACGGACTGGCGCTCGAGCAGCTGTACATCCAGCGTGACGTGCGGCTGCTCGATCTCCTCCCCGCGGATGCGGTGCATCAAAAGCTCGACCACGCATTCGGCCTTCTTTTCCAGATCCTGCAAAACCGTCGTCAGCTTCGGCTGCACATACTCGAGCAGCTCCCAGTTGTCGAAGCCGACGATCGAAATATCGTTGGGCACGCTGTAGCCGCTCAGCCGGATTCCCTCGAGAATCCCTACGGCGAGGCGGTCCAGCGTGGTGACGACAGCCGTGGGCCTGTCGCTCATGGCGCAGATCGCGCGGCCGATGCGCACGCCATCCTCCAAGGAACCGCTGGAATTGAAAAAGTACCGCGCCGGAAACGGCACGCCCGCCTCGCGCAGCACCTGCGCAAAACCGCGGATGCGCTGCCGGACGACGATCGATGGACTGCGGAACGGGCAGGCAAATGCAATGCGCCGGTGCCCGTTTTTCAGCAGCAGCTCTGCGGGCAGGCGGCCGCCGCGCAGATCGTCCAGATCGACCGTAAGGGGCTTGAGCTTCTCGTAATAGCGGTCGATCACAACGCAGGGCACGCCCGTGTCCAGTATCCGCGCCATATCGCCGTCCGAAAAGGGCGGGTAAAAGAAAACGCCGCCGTCCACACTCCAGTTGTGGAACAGGGAGATGATCTCCTCCGCGGTCTTATAGGCGCGCAGCATCACGTAGTAGCCGCGCTGGCGGAAATAGAATTCCATCGCGCCGATCATCTTCTGGCGGTAGGGATCCTCCAGAATGCGGACCGGCAGGCTGCCCTCCGGCACCAAAACCGCAATAATATGGGAGTGCTTTCCGCTGAGGCTGCGCGCCGAAAGATTCGGCACGTAGTTGTGCTTGCGCACGATTTTTTCCACGCGCTCGGCCGTTTTGGCCGAAACCTTATCGTAATTGCGGTTGATGACGTTGGAGACCGTCATCACGCTGACACCGGCCTCGCGGGCGATTTCCTTGAGCGTTGCCATACTGACTCCTTTGGGAATGAATTTCACGTCTGCCCGGCACGCGGCCGCACCGGACCGAACAGCCCCGCCGGTCGCTTTGCGGCGGCCGGTAGCGCCGCTTACAGCATACCACACCGCGCGCCAAAAGTCACGGACATTTTCGCGGCATAACGGCCGCAGAATTATACCGGAAAAGCGCCGCCAAGAGCACGGCCCCAGTCTGCCCGCCCCCATACCGCGCGGCTTCGATGGAGCGGATCACCGCACCGGCGCGCACGCCAAAAAAGCGTGGTCGCCGGTGCGGCGCAGGTACTCGAGCAGCCGGCTGTGCAGCGCCTCGCGCAGCGTTCTGTGCGCGTCGGAATCGACCAGATTGTGCAGGTCATACGGGTCCTGCGCCGTGTCGATCAGGCGCGCGGGCACGACCGCGCCGCTTCTGTTGTCGGCTGCGTAGAAATACCGGCCGTCATAGATGCCGCGCCATGTGGCGAGCCCGAGCAGCACGGTGCTCTGCCGGGCGCCCGGCCGCCCGAATACCTCCGCGGCCGCAGAAACGCCGGGCAGCGCCGCTGGCTTTTCCAGCCCGGCCAGCCCGAGCAGCGTGGGCAGCATATCGACGGCGCTGACGAGCGCGTCGGTATGGCCGCGCCGCACGCCCGGCCCGGAGACGATCAGCGGCGTGCGGTAGGCGTTCTGATACGGCACGCCCTTGAAGCGCAGATAGCCGCTGCTCAGCATGTCTCCGTGGTCCGAGGTAAAGACCACGATCGTGCGCCGAAGCTGCCCGGTTTCCCGGAGCACACCGAGCATTTTGCCGACCTCGCCGTCGACGCAGCTCACCATCGCGTAGTATTCGCGCAGGAACCACCGCGTGACGTTCCGGTAACGCTCCGGCACGTTCGGCTCAAGCTGCAGGCGCTCCGGGTCGTATAAATCCAAGTATTCCTGCGGCAAGAGCTGCGTGAGCAGGTGCTGCGGAAAGCTGTCGTAAAAGCTCAGGCTGTTCGGGTTTTCGAGAGCTTCCGCGGAAAGGCCGAGGCCGAGCTTTCGGTTGATCGCCCGCACGCGCTCCCGCGTTGCGGGGAGCCGGTAGAGCGCCGGCATCGTCGCGACGTGCGGCTCACTGTAATTGAGCTGGAGCAGCCACGGCTTCTCCGCGTTCTGCCGGACGAAATCCGCCGCAAGCTCCGTGCGCACAAACGCGCCGTACCGTCCGAAATAGCGCGTGTCGAGGTTTCCCGCATCGTCGTAGACCGGCGTGTCGTAGTGGTGGTCGCCGCCGGTGCCGTGCCAGTGCTTCCACCCGAGCCGGTTTTCCGGCCGCACCCAGCCGTCTTTTTCCTCGATTTCGTCGCGCCCGAAGTGAGACTTCCCGACAAAGCAGGTCTCGTAGCCCGCCTCGTTGAAGTATTCGGCCAACCCCTTGAAGCACGGGCTGAACAGGTCGCCGTTTCCGCGCACGCCGTGCTGGTGCGGGTAAAGCCCGCTCTGCAGCGTCGTGCGGTACGGCGCGCAGACCGGCGCCGACGAAACGCTGTTGTCAAACCGCAGGCCGTCCCGGCACAAGGCGTCGAGCACCGGCGTCTGTACGTCCGGGTTTCCGTAGCATCCGAGGCCCGTTTTCCGGAGCTGATCGGTGAGGATCAGCAAAATATTCGGGCGCTCCATACGTTCTGCCTCCATAAGTGTTTCCCTCCGTTCTCTTTAATAGAGCCTAATCGCTTCACCGCTCAGGCAGGCCGCACGCAGCACGGGCGACGCCGCGGAAGCGCCGGTGTTCTCGTCGAAGCCGAAGCGGAATTTCCGCCTGAAGCCGACGCGCAGCCGCTTCGTTTCGCCGGGAAGAAGCGTGAAGAAATTCTCCTCCATGTCGAGCAGGAAGCTGTCCGTCTCATCGGACAGGCACACGTGCAGCGCCGCCGAGCGCCCTGTGTTCCCGACTTCCACGTCGGCCGTGCCGCCGGAAAACCGCGCTGTGCCGCAAAGCACCGGCGCGGCCTCGAGCGCGGGACGGTACGGCCGGTCTGCTTCCGTGCTGAAATAATACGTGTTGGCATGCGCCTCCCCCGCCGCATGCGCCGTGAGGCGCAGCAGAAACAGCCCGCGCAGGCTTTCCGGCACCTGCCAGCAAAGCGCGCCGAATTCCTCCGCGCCCTCCCGCACGCGCGTGCGGCTGCGGACCTCCTCGAAAAGGCACGTGCCCGCCATGTCAAAGATCTGCGCGATCAAGGTGCTTTCGCCCGCGGCAGGCGCATCCCGCAGCACTGCGAGTCCGCCGGAAAGCAGCGCGCCCGGCGCGTAGTCAAGCCTTGTGTAATCGAACGCGGGATGTACCGGGCGGAACGCCGCTTTCGCCCAGAAATACGCCATTTTTGCGGCGCCGTGGTACTCGAGCAGGCTCGTGCAGGAGATATTCGGCCATGGCTCGTTGAGCTGCCAGATGATGCTGCCGCTGTTGCGGAAGCACCGCCGGCGGTTCGCCTCGAGGATATACCGCAGCCCCTCGGCCTGCATCCACTGGCTGCACGCGATGTACTGCTCCGTATCCTTCCATGCGCCGAACATCGTCTGCTCCCGCCGGTACGTACACCACCAGTCGCCGTGGAAGCGCCAGACGTCGCTCTCCCGCATGGGCACCGGGCACAGCGCCTTTGGCGGCAGGACCCTTTTCAGCGATGCGAGAGACGCCATGCCGTCGCACCCGAATTCGCTGTGGAACAGGCTGTCCGAGCCGCCGAAAAAGCGGTACTGCTCCGGGTTGCCCTGATACTGCCACCAGCCGTGCACGTCATGGCTTTGGCCGGGCGTTTTGCTGATGAACTCGCTCGGACCCGAAGCCGAGGTCGGCAGGAAAACGCGGCCGGGGTCGAGCCGGCGGACGATCTCCTCCAGCATAGCGATGTTCCGGTTCTGCTCAGTGCAGGGCGTGCGGTCGGCCTCCATCAGCTCGTTGCCGCCGCTCCACACCGCGAGGCACGCGTGGTTCCGCTTCTGCCGCACGGCCGCTTCCGCGCTCCGCCTCAAAAGCCCGAGAAATTCCGGCTTCTCCGAGGGGATGTTGTCGATGCCCGAGCTGGACTGGATGAATTCCTGCCAGACCAGCAGGCCGAGCGCATCGCAGCAGTCGTAAAACGCCTCGGTCTCGATCAGGCCGCCGCCCCACACGCGCACCATATTGCAGTGCATCTCTTTCGCCCTGCGCAGTGTCTCGTACACCTGCTCGCGCGGCACATCGCCGTAGATGTGGTCGAGCGGCGTTATATTCACGCCCTTGACGTACATCCGCCTGCCGTTCACCACGAACACATAGGGCCGTGCCCCAGAGGGCGCGCCGTCGTTCTGCACGCACGCGACGCTGCGGATACCGACGCGCAAATGCCGCTCCTCCAAAAGCTGCCCGTCCTCATAGAGCCGCAGCACAAGATCGTAGAGCGACTGCGCGCCGAGGCCGTTCGGGTACCACAGCGCGGGCTGCTCTACCGGGACAACAAGCTCGAATTCCCCGCCGGAGCCGATTTCCGCCGCCGCTTCGCCC
>URQJ01000022.1 GCA_900549945.1 uncultured Oscillospiraceae bacterium | reverse complement strand
GACGTGATCGCGCAGGCCGCCGAGGCGTTCGGCCCGTGGTCACGCACGCCGGCGCTCAAGCGGACGCAGGTGCTGTACCGCTTCCGCACGCTGATTCTCGAGCACATGGACGAGCTGGCCCGCCTTCTCGCCCGGGAAAACGGAAAGACGCTGGAGGAGGCCCGCGGCGACCTGCTCAAGGTGAAGGAACCGCTGGAGCTTGCCTGCGGCGCGCCGTCTCTCCTGATGGGCGAAAGCCTGATGGATGCGAGCCGCGGCTACGATACCGTGCTTTACCGCGAGCCGGTCGGCGTATTCGCCGGAATCGCCCCCTTCAATTTTCCCGCGATGATCCCCATGGGCTGGATGGTGCCGCTCTGCATCGCGGCGGGCAACACCATCGTGGTCAAGGCCTCGAGCACAACGCCCATGACCGCCATGCGCCTGCTCGAGCTTTTGGAGGAAGCCGGGCTGCCGCAGGGCGTTGTGAGCGTGATTACCGCAGACCGCGGCACCGCGCAGCTGCTTCTGACCGACAGCCGCATCAAGGGCGTCTGCTTCGTCGGAACCACGGGCGCCGGGCTGAAGATCTACGCTGCTGCGGCGGCAAACGGAAAGCGCGTGCAGGCCCTGTGCGAGGCCAAAAACCACGCGCTTGTCATGGACGACGCGGTGCTGGAGCGAACCGCAAAGGGCATCATCAATTCGGCCTTCGGGTGCGCCGGCGAGCGCTGCATGGCGCTGCCCGTCGTGGTCGCGCAGGAGGACATTGCCGACCGGCTCGTCGAACGGCTCCGGGTGCTTGCCGGGCGGCTCAAGGTCGGCTGCGCCTACGACGAAAGCGCGCAGATGGGTCCGGTTGTGACGAAAAAGCACATGGAATCCGTCCTGCGCTGGATCGAAACCGGCGTGCAGGAGGGCGCAAAGCTCGTTCTGGACGGCCGCGATATCCGGGTGCCGGGCTTTGAGAACGGCTTTTACATCGGCCCCACCATTTTCGACCGCGTGACCGAGGAAATGACCGTCGGGCAACGGGAGATCTTCGGCCCGGTGCTCTGCATCAAGCGGGTGAAAACCTTTGAGGAGGGCGTGGCGCTCATCAACCGGAACCCATACGCCAACGGCGCCGTCATCTACACGCAGAGCGGCTATTATGCCCGGCACTTCGCCCGGCAGATCGACGGCGGCATGGTGGGCGTCAATGTCGGCATCCCCGTCCCTGTCGGGCTGTTCCCCTTCTCCGGGCACAAGCAGTCCTTCTTCGGGGATCTGCACACGCTCGGCAAGGATGGACTGCGCTTCTTCACAGAGACCAAGGTCGTCACTTCCACGTGGTTCGACGAGGCCTCAAACCACGAAAAAGTGAATACTTGGGACGGCGCCATCGGCTGATCCCGCAAAACGGCCCGCTGTGCTGCACCACAGCGGGCCGTACTTTTTTAGGCGTTGCGGCCTTCGAGCAGGCCCGCGCTCCCGGGCTCCCCCGCATGCTCCTGCCGATACTGCACCGGCGTGATGCCCTCGAGCTGCTTGAACTTGCGGATGAACGTCCCGCTGCTCCCGTACCCAACCTGAACCGCGATTTCCGCCACGTTCCGGTTCGTCTCGAGCAGCATCGCCTTTGCCCGCGCCATGCGCAGCTCCGTGATGCGGTCTACCAGATTCACGCCGGTTTTCTCCTTAAAGAAGCTGGAGAGATAGGTGGGCGTCAGCCCCATATAATCCGCGAGGCCGACGAGGCTGAAGCTGTTGTCGTAGCAGTTTCTGCCGATATACGCGTGGATGCGGTCTAAAATCTGCTGGTTGCGGCTGCTCTGCCCCTTTTTGATGGCGCCGCAGATCTCAAGCAGGATGCGGTTCAGCGCGCACTGCAGCTGGCCGATCGTCTGGCAGTCGAACAACTGCCGCATGTACTCGCCCGGTGCGGTTTCATGCTCGAACCGGATCTCCGCCAGCACCTCGAGCCCCACGCCCATGATCTCGAAAAACAGGCACTTCGCCGCGCCGAGCGGCATGTGCTGCCGGTTGGCGGCGATGCCGGCAAACACCTTGTCCAGCAGCTCCGCCGTGCCCGGGCCGTCCCCCGCGCGGATTCTGGCCTTGATCTTCGCCCTGTCGAGCGCGGGATAGAAAGATTTCGGAAACGCGCCGTCCGGAATATCCCGGTACAGGCACACCGCGCCGAGACCCTCAAGCAGCCTGTACTCCTGCGCCATGAGGCTCTCGCGGTAGGAGAGGCCCGCGCCCGCCGCCGCGCGGTGAACGCCGCCGACGCCGATGCTAAGCGAAACATGAAATTCCGCCTCCGCCGCCTGCCGAACCTGCTCCATACGCCGGCAGATCAGCTCCGCGCCGTCCTCGAGGCCGCCGTGCAGGATCACCGCCGTTTGGTTCCAGTTTACATCCGCAATATGCAGGCGATACGTCTGAAACGCCTTGCCGAGCAGCTCAGTCAGGCAGTATTTCATCAGCGAGCGGCTCTCGAGGCTGCCGGCCCGTGCCGCATCCCCGTGCGAAAAGGCGATGCTGGCAACCCGAAAGCGCGCCGCCTCGGGGTCGGCGCCGAGCACCTCCGCATAGTCGGCGGAAGCCCCTGCCCGGCCGGCGCCGCCGTTGAGAAGCTCCAAGAGCAGGTTGTTTTTGACCGCGCGGTCGTGCTGCCTGAGAAGCTGCTCCTTCTCCTCGAGCAGCGTTTTCATGCAGGAATCTACCAGCTCGTACTCGTTTTTCACCGCCCCCGGCCGGGTACCCCCGCCGCTCAGGCGCTTATAAATGCGGCGGATCGGCGCGATGTTGGTGCGCGCGAAGAAAAACGAGAGCAGAACGCCGGCCGCCAGCTCGACCAGCAGGACGGCCGCAGAGCGGAGCAGCAGCTCGTTTGCCGCGCGGTTGTACACCGCGGACGGTATCGCGGAGGCATATGTCCAGCCCGTGCGCCTCGAGACAAACGGCGCGGTGCGCTCGCTTTCGCCGTCGGGCAGGGCCTGCCAGCCGTAATCCGCCAGCACCGCCCCGCTGCCGTCTGTGATCTGAAACGCCATCTGCCCGGAGAAAAAGGAGTCCTTGAAAATGCGCAGGATATTTTCCAGATCAATCCGAATCGCAACCAGCGCCCGCCGCCCCGCCCCGGCGCTCATGACGGTGTGATACAAAACGAGCTCGTTTGGGGTGGACGTGAATGCCTGCCGGCAGGCGCGGTCGTGCTGCGCCGTCTGCTGCGCATACCAAGCCTCAAAGCCGATCGCCTCTCCGTCGATGAACCGGGCGTAGAAATCCTCGGGGCGGTAATACGCGCCGTCCATGATGATCGCGTCGCCGTTTTCAAAATAGATGTACATGCCGGAGACCGCCTTGCTGTAGCTGCGCATCTGGTTTGCCGCGCGGAGCGTCTGCGAAAGCCTGCTGCCGGAGACGAGGTCCTCCGCGGCCACCGCCTTCATAATGTCCGTATCCATCAAAACATTGACGAGCTGCGCGTTCGCTTTGTCGAGCTCCGCGCCGATCATCTCGTCCAGCTGCTGCAGCATGACCTCGTCGTACATCGCCTTCTGCTCCCGAAGGTCGCCGAGATAAGCGCCGTAGTTGTAGGCGCTGAACAAAACGGAAAAGAGCAGCACCGAAAGATACGACAGGAAGATGAAGAAAAAGAAGCTGTACCTCTGTGTCAGCCCCCGCAAGCGTTTTAATTTCATACTGCACCGCGCCTCCCTCTGCACCACCGCCTCCGCCGCGGCCCTCTGCCGGGCGAAAACCGCATTTTCTTTACCCCAATGATACAGCAGGATCGTCAAAAAATCTACATCTATCTTTCAAATTTCATGTATATTCGCAAGTATCGCCCACAAATCCCAAAAAATGCACACCTGATTCTGGCAGCAAAAAGCACACAAAATTCGTCGTGCGCATCGTCTAAACTATTGTACATTGACAACTCGCTTTTCGGGCGCTTATACTTTGGGCACAAAATACAGACGAAACACAAAGGAGGACACCGCTGTGAAAACAAAAGCCGGAGGCGCCGCTGTTCCGCGCCGGTCAAGGCTCGGCAAAATGAAGCTATACTGGCAGATCTACGTGCTGATGGCCGGCGGGCTGCTGGCCTATCTGATCTTCCGCATCCTGCCGCTCTGGGGATTATCGCTCGCGTTTGTGGACTACAATATCGTCGGCGGCATCCTGAACAGCCCCTTCGCCGGGCTCCGCCACTTTACCGACCTGTTCACCAGCGAGCAGTTTTTCGTGATGCTGCGCAACACGCTCGGCATCAGCCTGCTCAACCTGTTTGTGGCCTTTCCTGCGCCGATCCTGCTGGCCCTGCTGCTCAACGAGGTGAAAAGCGAGCGCTTCAAGCGGCTCTCGCAGTCGATCGTCTACATGCCGCACTTTCTCTCCTGGCCGGTCATCACGGGCATCACCTTTTTCCTTTTCAGCGTAGACATCGGCGTCGTCAATAAATTCATCACCGCAAACGGCGGGCAGGCGCAGAGCTTTCTCTCCACGCCGGGCACCTTTTGGATCGTCCTGCTGCTGCAAAACGTGTGGCGCGAATGCGGCTGGGGTTCCATCATCTATCTCGCCGCCATTTCGCAGATCGACACCAGCTTCTACGAGGCCGCGACGGTAGACGGCGCCACGCGCATGCAGAAAGTGCTGCGGATCACGCTGCCGTGCCTGATGCCCACCATTGTCGTCATGTTCATCATGCGGCTCGGTACGCTGCTGGACGTCTCCTTTGAGCAGGTTCTGATGATGACGAACGACTTTGTCACGAGCGTGTCGGAGGTGTTCGATACCTACACCTTCCGCATCGGCATCCAGCGCGGCAACTACAGCATCGGCACCGCCGTCGGCTTGTGCAAGAGCGTCGTCGGGCTGTGCCTCGTGCTCGCCAGCAACTGGCTCGTCAAAAAAGCCGACGGGGACGGAATCTACTGAGTAAAAGGAGGGCTCTCCCATGCAAAACACGCTTGAATCCGCCGCTGTAACCCAAAGCGCCCTGACGCCCGCCCGGCGAAAGCGCCGCTTTCCGAAAAAGCTCACGTTCTTCGACGCCGCCGTGCACCTCATTCTCGGGATCATCGTGCTGGTCTGTTTCCTGCCGTTCGTATACGTGCTGATCGTGTCGTTCACGGACCCGTCCGTCTATATCCCGCTGGAATTCCAGCTTTTTCCGAAAAAATTCTCGCTCGAGGTGTACCGCTCCATCTTGAACACGGACACCTTCACGCGCAGCCTCGGCAACACGGTATACATCACCCTTGTGGGCACGGTGCTGAGCATCTTCACCACCTTTACCTTCGCCTACGGCCTTTCCAAAAAGGACATTCCCCTGCACAGGCTGTTTATCACTGTGGTGCTTTTCGGGCTTCTCTTCAATCCCGGCATGATTCCGGAATACATGAATATCCGCACGCTCGGCCTGCTCAACAGCTTTTGGTCCCTGATCTTTTCCGGCCTGATCTCCTCGTGGAACGTCATCATCGCCCGCAACTTCATTCAGGGCATCCCCGGCGAGCTGGAGGAGGCCGCCAAGATCGACGGCTGCTCGTACTTCGGCATCTTTTTCCGCATCATCCTGCCGCTCTCCACGGCGTCCATCGCTACGCTCACGCTCTTTATCGCCGTGAGCAACTGGAACCAGTACACAAAGCCGCTGCTCTACCTGAACGACTACAAGATGCACACCCTGCAGGTCTACCTGAAATCCCTTCTGGTGGATTCGGACACGATGGGCATGAACGCGATGGAAAGCGACCGCGTTCTCCCCTCCGAAACCATCCGCATGGCCACGGTCATTCTGGCCATGCTGCCGATCATGTGCGTCTACCCGTTCGTGCAGCGCTACTTTGTCAAGGGCGTCATGGTGGGATCGGTCAAGGGCTGATCCCGCCTTCATCCTAAAACACACGCATCTGTTAAGGAGGTAAAAATCATGCAAGACAAGAAACGACGCGGCGCCGCTCTGGCGCTGGCCATGCTGCTCGCGCTGGGCGCGGCCGCCTGCGCCCCGGGAAACGGCGAAGAAAGCAGCGCGCCCGAAAGCGTAAAAACGGAAGCTTCGGGCGGGGAAAAGCTCCCCCCGCTGGAGATCACCGCCGTGCTCACCATGTACGAGACGCCGCCCGACACGGAGGGCGAATACTGGCGGGACATGGAGGAAAGGTACAACATCGATTACCAGCCCGAATGGGTGCCCGTCACCTCGTATGTGGACCGCCTCAGCCTTCTCGTCTCCACAAACGATCTGCCGGACGTCATCCGCGTGGAGCAGGTCACTGCGCCGTGGACCGTCAAGGCGGCCGAGGCGGGCATGTTCAAGGATCTCACCGACTATTTGAAGCCGGAGGACTACCCGAACCTCTGCGCCCTGAACCCCGCAGCGTGGACAAACTCAAAGTACAAGGGCCGCAACTACCTGTTCCCGAACTCCCGCGGGCAGTACAACAACTGCTACTTCCTGCGCGGGGATCTTCTCGAAAAATACGGCCTTTCCCGGCCGGAGACAGTGGACGAGCTCACCGCATATTTTGAAGCCATTGCGCAGGAGCCCGGCATGGTGCCGGTCCCCTCGAATCTCGATTCCCCGATCGAGCTCGTGCAGGCCGCGTTCGGCCCGGGCAATATCCTGCCCGTCTACACGGACGACGGTACGGGCATCGTGCCGTTCCAGCTCACGGAAAGCTACGCGCAGGCCGTGGAATACATGGCGCAGCTTTACAGCAAGGGGCTCGTCTCGCAGGAATTCGCGCTGCTCAACGGCGACCAGACCGAGGACCTGATGCTCTCCGGCAAGGGCGGCATTTACTCCAAAAACGCGTGGCACAGCTACCGCATCAACGAGGAGATCAAAAAGGTTGATTCAAACGGCAGCTTCGTGCCGATCTTCGGCCTCGAGGGCCCCGGCGGCACCAGCGTTTTCTACGACATGGGCTACTCGGGCGGCCTTTCCGTCAACAGCGGTCTGGACGAGGAAAAGTTCCTGCGCTGGATGGATTTCATGGAGCAGACGTGCGACCCGGAGAATTACAACTACTTCTACTACGGCATCGAGGGCGTGCACTACAACATCGTGGACGAATTCCCCGCGCTGACGGAGGAGGGCAAGAAGGTCGTCAACAATTCCTTCTACATCCCCTTTACGCTCGCCACCGCGACCTACACCAAGGTCAACAGCCCGCTCGCGCCCGCCGCCTACAACCTCGCCATGCAGGACACCGTGCAGGAGGTCGATACGCTTGCCGCCAAAATCGACGGCGCGCCCTTTTTGATCTTCAACATCATTTCCTCCCCGACATGGTCGGACTACTGGGCGCTGACGCAGGATGAGTTCAACGCGTTCCGCGCGGACGTCGTCACCGGGAACAAGACGATCGACGCATTCAGAGCCTACCAGCAGAACCTGCTGGAATCGCCCGAGGTCGCCGCCGCAACGGTCGAATACAAGACGAGCTACGACGAATTTGGCCTTGCAGACTGGAGCACCGGGGGCTGACCAGCCCCATAAGCCGCACGCGCCCCCTTGCCGCCTCCGGGCGGCCGGCGCACGGTGCAAAACCAAAAAGCGGATGCACACGCAAATACGGTGCATCCGCTTTTTTCTCTTAATTTTCTTCCTTTTTATGCTGTTTTTCTATTTCGGCCGCACACACTGCGGACGATACGCTCAGGAAAACACTTTTTTTGCATTCTGCACGCGCAGGAAAAGGCTGAGGAGCAGCCCCAGCGCCGAGAGCCCTGCCAGCAGGAAATACATCGTGTGGATGCCAAGCGCTCCGACGATGAAGCCGCCGAGGTTCTGCATCAAAATCGTGCTGACCGCATTCGCCGCATTGATCACGCCGAGCGCCGTCGAGACCGAGTTCTCCCGCACGATGCCGCGCACCACCTTGAGCATGATCATCATAAACAGCGTGGAGCCCACCGCCTTCAGGAGAAGCATCGATAAAAACGCCAGCCATGCGCTGGACGAGAAACCGTACAGCAGAAATTGCAGCAGCATCACCGCAAAGCCCGCGGCCGTCAGCGCACGGCCCGAAAAACGGTCCATAAACCGGTTGGAAAACAAGATGACAGGCAGCTCGACGAGCGTGCTCAGCGAAAGCGCGGTACCGACAAAGCCCGTCGAAAGCCCAAGCTCCTGCAGCAGGATCGGGCTGTACGTGATGTTGAGGTTCGACATGCCGGAAAAGACCAGCGCAATCGCCGCGAAAAGCAGAAACATCGGCTTCGACAAAAACGAAAGCTGATCTGCCGCCGTGCTTTTCTCCGCCTCCTGCTCAAACCGAATGCCGTCCGTGCCCGCAAAACCGGCCGCCGCCACAGCGATGGCCGCGCCAAAGAGGACGAAAATCATCCGGGGCGCAATAAATTCCATCACGAGGCCCGCAAGCTGCGCCGCCGCGGCGTATCCGATCGTGCCCCAAACGCGCACCGTGCCGTAGCGGAACCGGCCCGAGCCCGCCATGCGCTCGCAGACCGGCGAAATCGCGGAGACGAGGCCCATGATCAGGCCGTTCAAAACGTACAGCACCCATGTGCTGCGCGAGGCGGCGAACACAGCGCCCAGCACCGCGACCGCCGCAAGCAGCAGGCCGGCGATCAGCCGCGGCTTCTTGAGCCGGTCGTTGAGATAGCCGACCGCCGGGATCAGCACGATGCCGAACAGACTTGACGCCGAGACGATAAAGGACATCTCCCCCGTCGATTTCCCGAGGCCCATGAGATACACAGACTGCACCGAGATAAAGGCGCCCATGCCGAAATAAAACGAAAAGTACGTCAGCGCATAGCTGAAATAGCTGCCGCGAAGCCCGCCGAATATTTTTTCCACACAATTTTTCATACAACCCGCTCCCCTTCCGCCCCTGTTTCGATTTTACCAAATATCCCCTGAAAGCGCAAGAAGAAAAGCGGCGGATGGCGCCTTTTTCGCCGCCGGCAAGGGGCTTGCGGTTGACTAATCCGGGCGTTTCACTTATAATCGTGGTATAATTGTGGAGATACACCGCAGAAAACCACGCGTGAAAGGAGGCGGCCGCATGCCGCTCATACAATATCCGCAGGACAGGGCCGACGCGGCGCTCGCGCGGCTGATCGCCGCCCTGCAAAGCACCGCATGGCCCGCAGACGGCGCAGAGCAGCCGTTTCCCACCGCACCCGATACCCACGCGACCTCCTTTGTCCTGCTCGAGGGCGGCGAAGCCGTCTGCCACGTGGGCGTTCGGCGCTGCGCCTTCGCGCACAAGGGGCAGACGTACCTCGCCTACGGCCTGAGCGAAGTCGTCACCCACCCCCGCTTTCAAAACCGCGGGATCGCCTCCGGCGTTATTCGGGAGGCCGCCCGCTTCATCATCGCCCGTCAGCCCGACCTCAGCCTCTTTACCTGCGCGCCGGAGAAGGTCTCCTTTTACACGCGGGGCGGCTGGACCGCAGACGCGGGCGCCCGCCTTGTGGGCGGCACAAAGCGGGCGCCTTTCCGCAGCGACAGCCTGCACCTGACAACCATGCTGATGCTGATTTCGGAAAAGGCGAAGCGCCATGCGGCCGATTTTGAAAACACAGACATCGTGCTGGAGCTCGGGGAAAACCAGCTTTGGTAAAACGCCGCGCGCAAAAATACCGCCCTGTATGCGCGCGGCCGCCGATAATTCTTCCGGAAAACGAATATCATTCCTTTCGATGCAAATACTACCTGCGCACCCAGAAGGCTTTTGCCGGTGCTTTCCATAAAGCAGAGAGGAGCGTTCGTAACTCATGAAAGCAACAGGTATCGTGCGGCGGATGGATGATCTCGGGCGGGTCGTCATCCCGAAGGAAATCCGGCGCACCATGAAGATCGGCGAGGGCACGCCGCTCGAGATCTTCATCGATAAGGACGGCGGCATCATCTTCCGCAAGTATTCCCCGGTCGGCGAGATGAGCGAAAGCGCACAGCGCATGTCCGAGTGCGTCTCCGCCATGTGCGGCGCCGGCGTCGCCGTTTCCGACCGCGACCGCATCGTGGCGGCCGCCGGCATCCCGAAAAAGGAGCTTGTGGACAAGCCGGTCTCCAAGCAGCTCGAGGAGCTGATGCGCAAAAAAAAGCCGTTCATCTCCTCCGGCGAGGATACCGTGCTCGCCGCGGACGGCGGGCTCCGCACCGCGGACGCCGCGTTCCCGATTCTCAGTCAGGGCGACATCTGCGGCATGTTCATGCTGATTAAGGGCGAAAACAGCCGCCCCGGCGAGCCGGAGGACAGCCTGCGCCTTGCAAAGCTCGCCGCCTCGTTTCTCGGCAGGGAAACGGTGCAGTGAAGGAGATCCCGCGCACCCGTTTACGGGCTGTGCGGGATTTTTTCTTTTTTCGGCCGGCTTTTCTGTGCAACATGAATATACCGGCATATATTAAAATAGAATATCTGTACAAGTTGCGATTAGAGATTGCATTTTCCGGAAATTTGATATATAATCAAAAGTGCAATCTCATACGAAATTGTGCAATATACATATAAGGGGTGTTTCCATGAACACGTATCAGGCAAAGAACATCATCAACGTAGCAATGGCGGGCCATTCCGGCGCCGGCAAGACCTCCCTCGCAGAGGCAATGCTCTATCTTGCAGGCGCATCGGACCGCCGCGGTAAGGTGGGCGAGGGCAACACCGTCTGTGATTACGACCCCGAGGAGATCCGCCGCAGAACGTCGGTTTCCACGGCCGTCGCACCGTTTGAGTGGAAAAACAAAAAAATCAACCTGCTGGACACCCCCGGCCTCTTTGATTTTGAGGGCGGCCTGTATGAGGCGGCGCGCGCGGCGGAATCCGTCGTCATTGTGCTCGCGGGCAAGAGCGGCGTTTCCGTCGGCACGGAAAAGGCCTTTGCCGCCGCGGAGCAGCGCGGGCTCGCGAAGATCTTCTTCGTCAACGGCCTGTGCGACGAGGGCTCCGATTTCTACGGCGTTTTCGAGGACCTGAAGGCCAGCTTCGGCCCCTCCGTGTGCCCGATCGTCGTCCCTTATTTTGAGGACGGCAAGGCCGATAAATACATCAACATGCTCGAATACAAGGCGTACGACTATTCGGGCGGCAAGCCGGTTCAGGTGCCGATGCCCGACATGGGCGCGCGCCTCGAGGGCCTGCGCACAGCCATTTACGAGGCCGTCGCCGAAACGAGCGACGAGCTCTTTGAAAAATATTTCTCCGGCGAGGAATTCACGCCGGAGGAGGTCATCATCGGCGTTTCTCAGGGCGTCAAGCGCGGCACGATCTCGCCGGTATTCTGCGGCGACGCGATGCTGATGCGCGGCATGGAGCAGTTTATGGACGGCCTGTGCTGGCTCGCGCCGAGCGCCGCCGAAAAGGGCGGCGAGCTCGCCGTCGATGTGGACGGCAACCCGGTCGAGATCGCGGTCAACGAGGATGCGGCGCCGGCGGCCATCGTCTTTAAGACGGTCGCGGACCCGTTCATCGGCAAGCTCTCCTACGTGAAAGTGCTTTCCGGCAAAATCACGACGGAGACGCAGCTCGTCAACATGCGCACCGGCAACGTCGAGCGCATCGGCAAAACCGTGATGATGTGCGGCAAAAAGCAGGAGGACGTCAAGGCGATCGCGGCCGGCGACATCGGCGCGATCCCGAAGCTCTCCGCCGTAAATACGGGCGACACGCTCTGCGCGCCGGCGCGCAAGATCACGCTCGACCCCATCGAGTACCCGACGCCCGAGATGAGCATGGCCGTCGTCCCGAAAAACAAGGGCGACGAGGATAAAATCGCGCAGGGCATCATGCGCCTTGCGGAGGAGGATCCGACGATCCGCTTCGTCAACAACGTGGAGACGAAGGAAATGGTCATCAGTGGCATGGGCGAGCAGCACCTCGACATGATCGTCTCGAAGCTCAAATCGAAATTCGGCGTGGACGTCACGCTGCGTAGCCCGCGCGTGCCGTACCGCGAGACAATCCGCAAGACGGTCTCCGTGCAGGGCCGCCACAAGAAACAGACCGGCGGCCACGGCCAGTTCGGCGACGTTTGGATCGAGTTCGCCCCGTGCGATGCGGACGGCCTCGAGTTTGCCGAGCGCGTCGTGGGCGGCGCGGTGCCGAAGGGCTTCTTCCCCGCCGTGGAAAAGGGCCTGCGCGACTGTATCGCGAAGGGGCCGCTCGCGGGCTACCCGGTCGTTGGCCTCAAGGCCACGCTGTACGACGGCTCCTACCACCCGGTTGATTCGAGCGAAATGTCGTTCAAGATGGCGGCGACGCTCGCCTACAAGGCCGGCATGCCGCAGGCGAACCCGGTTCTGCTCGAGCCCATCGGCGCACTTAAAGTGACCGTACCGGATGCAAACATGGGCGACATCATGGGCGAGGTGAACAAGCGCCGCGGCCGCGTGCTCGGCATGTCTCCGGCAGACGCGGGCTACCAGACCGTCGAGGCCGAAGCGCCGATGGCCGAAATGCACGATTTCAGCACCTATGTGCGTCAGGTCACGCAGGGCAGAGGCAAATTCACGTTTGAATTCATCCGCTACGAGGAGGCGCCCGCCAACGTGGCGCAGAAGGTCATCGAGGCCGCAAAGGCCGCGGGCGAGGTCGACTAACAGCCGGATTGGCCCCGGCCTGCATACAGACAAATCAGCGCGAGCGGTTTCCCCGTTCGCGCTTTTGCCCTTGTCCGATACGCGCCGGGAATTCCGGACCGGCTGTACATCCGCGCCCTCCGGTAAAGAACGGAATAATTTTCATCTGCGGCCTTTATTTTCCTGCACCGAATTAAAAGAGCCGCCGGCGATGGTAATGCCAGCAGATAATTTACCCGACGCACAGGCGCCGGTCTGAAAGGCAGGCGGCGGAAATGCCGGAACAGAACGATCTCCCCCAACAAGCTGAATCCAAACCGCAGCAATTTGGGAAAGGAGACAAAAACACATGTATAACAATGAAAAATCTATCGACCGGGATGTTCTGGCCGGCTACAACGCCGGCATCGAGCGCGGCCGCCTGCACACCGGCATTGGCCTAATCGAGCTCGCGCGCACAAAGGAGCTGCTGCTCGAGTACCTGCCGAAGCCGCCCGCCGTGGTCTACGACATCGGCGGCGGGTACGGCGAATACGCTTGGTGGCTCGCGTCGCTCGGCTATGAAGTCCACCTGTTCGACCTTGCGGAAACGAACATCCGCCTTTCCGCGGAGCTCGCCGCCGAATACCCCGGCGCAGCGCTGTGCGCCGCGGAGGTCTGCGACGCGCGGTCGGTCGGCCGCCCGTCCGAAAGCGCCGACGCGGTGCTTTTGATGGGGCCGCTGTACCACATCACGGAAAAGGCCGAGCGCATCGCCGCCGTTCGGGAAAGCCTGCGGCTGCTGAAGCCCGGCGGCCTGCTGTTCACCGCCGCCATCACGCCGTACGCCACGCTGCTGTGGGCCACGACGGTTTTCGGCCGGGACAACCGGCTGATCGCGGAGGACGCCTTTATGCGCATGGTCGAGCGCGAGCTGACGGACGGCGAGCATATCCGCCCGACGGAAAATACCGCGTACCGCGGCATAGGCCGCTCGCACTTTCACAGCGCCGCCGAACTCTGCGCGGAGCTTGCGGACGGCGGCTTCCCCGAAAGCGCCGTACACGGCGTTGTGGGCGCGGCGTGGCTTGCGCCGGAACTCGACGCGCTCTGGGCCGATTCCGCGTCGCGCGAGGCGCTGATGCGCACCGTCCGCCTGACAGACCGCCGTGCGGATATTACGGGACTTTCCACCCATCTGCTTGCCGTTTCGGCAAAGCCGTAACCGCATTTAAAATATTTTTCCAGTTATTCCGATAAAGAATTATATTTTCTAGGCACTCTGCTATACTGAAGGTGGAGATTTGTGTGGAAAGGGTTTTCACACCGTACCCCCTGTTCAGCAGAAAGGAAAGGGATTTCTATGATGTGTCCGAAATGCGGAAAGAACCTCGAAAAGGGCGTTGTCCGGTGCCCGGACTGCGGCGTGGAGCTGGACGTGCAGTATTCGCCCGTCATGATGACCGGCGGCAGAACGAAGTCCTCCTTTACGCCGACAAACGTCATCCTGAAAACAGTCCCGGTCGGACGGGGCGGCAGGCGCACCGCAATTTGGTGGATTGCCGCCATTGCGCTCGGCGCCATTATGCTCGGCGCCATCGTGTTTGCCGTGCTCGCACAGTCCGGCCTGTTCGCCGGTTAAAACGCGATCCTGCGCGCTCGTCTGTTCCCGAAAGGGGTGAGCTCTTATGATGTGCCCAAAATGCGGAAAGCTGATCGACGATGCCGTTGTGCGCTGCCCGGACTGCGGCGCGGAGTTTGACCTGCAATACGCGGCGCCGCGCGTGGAGCCCGGTCCCACAAAGCTGCAGCAGACGCAGCCGGCCGTCATCCCGAAAAGCGTCCCGGCCGGCACGGTGCGCCGCACCCCCGGCTGGTGGATCGGTCTCGTCGTGCTCGGCGCGGTCATGCTCGGCATCTTCCTGTTCTCGATCGCCGTGCGGATGAACCTGCTCTAAACAAAAAAGCAAGGGGAGTTTTTCTCCTCTTGCTTTTTTTGCGCCTATTTTCTATTTTTCGGGCGGGGGCGCGGTCGTTTCCCGCTCCACAATGTGCACGGGGAAAACGCGGCTTTCCACGAGGCCCTCGTATTCGATGACCTTCTTCAGAAGGTGCACCGCCATCTCGCCCATCTCCTGATACGGCTGCGCCGCAGAGGTCAGCGGCGGGTTCAGCAGCGCGGCGATCTGTGAATTGTCAAACCCGATCACCGAAAGCTCCTGCGGCACGCGGATGCCGCGCTTCGCTGCCGCCGTGATGGCGGCAGCCGCGACCACGTCGCTGCACGTCACGAGGCCGGTGAAATCGGCTTCGCGCGAAAGCAGCTCCATAAACGCCTTCCGGCCGCTCTCATAGCTGAAATCGCCCGCGAACGCCTCGAGCTGAGCGCTCGGCGCGATGCCGGCGTCTCGCAGAGCCTGCCGGTACCCCTCCATGCGCGGGCCGCCCGCCACCTGATCCTCCATCGCGCCGGAAAGAATCGCGATGCGCCGGTGGCCGCGGTCCAGAAGAAACTTCGTCGCCGCGTACATCCCCTGAAAATCGTCGATCTTCACATAGGGAAAAGTGTATTCGTAGGATACGCTGTCGATCAGGACACAGGGCAGCTTCGCCTCCCAGATCACACGGAGCAGCGCCGAATCCGGCGGGATGCTGCACGCGACGATGCCCTTGACGAGCTTTTTCTTCAAAAGCCCGACGAATTCCTCGCCGTACATCGCGTCGCACCCGGCATTGCAGAGGATCACGACGTAGCCGCGCTTTCTGGCCGCATTCTCGACGCTGCGCGTCAGGGAGCCGCTGAAATACTCGTTTACGGCCGGGATGACAAGCGCGATCGCCTCGGTCTCGCGGCTCTGCGCCTTGCGCTCCGGAATACGGTAGCCCATCCGCCCGGCCGTTTCCTGCACGAGGCGCTCCGTTTCGGGTGAAAAGCCCGACTGGCTGTTCAAAACACGCGACACCGTGGCGACCGATACGCCCGCCGCTTTGGCAATATCGCGGACCGTCACTTTTTTCGCCATACAGCACCTCCTTCCGATCGACAACATAAATCTGAATTTATTATACCCGCACTGCTTTCCCTTGTCAAATGCAACCGGGGCGCACAGGCAAAAAGAATGCTCCCGCCGCGCTTTACAGGCCGAATCCGATACGGTGAAAGCGCTTGCAGAAGCATCCCGCGGTTTATTCAGTTTCCGCGCGCCGCGCGGGGGCCGTTTTGAGCGCCGGGCACTTTACTCGCCCTTTGGAACCGCCAGCCAGCGCCCCTCCTGTGCGGAGCGCAGGATCGCATCCAGCACGCGCTGGTTCGAGCGGCCGTCGGCGATCGTCGCGGCCTTGCCGTCCGCGCTGCCGTTGATGATATCGGCAAACGACTGCATCTGATCGCTGCGGCAGTGCTCGGGAATCGGCAGCTTCACGAAGGTGTGCGCGTCGGCATACACGTCGCCGGCGCAGACCTCGAGCTCGTCCTCGCGGCCCGGCTCCGCATCCAGCGTATAGACGATTGCGCCCTCGCTGCCGTAGATCTCCATGCGCTGGTAGTTGCCGCGGCCGTAGCCGAAGCGCGTGATCTGGAAGCTCGCGGAAACGCCGCCCTCCATGTCCGCCATGTAGTTGCAGAAGTCGTCGACGTCCACGGGGCCCATGCCCGTACCGTCCAGCCGCTTGCGCTCCGTGACATACGTGCCCGTATGCCCGACCACGCGCGTGTAATCCCCGCCCACGACGAAACGGACGAGATCGAGCGCGTGGCAGCCCAGATCGCCCATGGCGCCCGAGCCGGTGCGCGACTTTACGAAGCGCCACACGCGCGGCGTATTGCAGCGCGGCAGGCCCCAAGCCTGAAAATACTGCATATCGACGTGGTATACCCGGCCGATTTTCCCCTGCTCGATCAGCTCGCGTGCGCAGCGCGCCGCGGCCTTGAAGCGGTAGGAGAAGCACACCATGTTTGGCAGCCCCTTTTCGGCCGTGGCCTTCGCGAGTATATCGGCTTCTGCGGCCGTCATGGTGACCGGCTTTTCCACGTCATACGGCTTGCCGGCCTCGACCGCCGCCATCGCGATCTCAAAATGCGCGTCATTCGACGTGCAGATGTCCACTGCGTCCACGTCCGGGCAGCGAATCAGGTCGCGGTAGTCCGTAAACCGGTGCGCCTCGTCGATGCCGTACTTTTCGCCCACGGCGCGCAGCTTTTCCGCGTCGATGTCGCAGATTGCCACAAGCTCGAGATCGGGGCTGCGCCGGATACCCGGCTCGTGCACGCCCGTCCAGATTGCGCCCACACCGACCGAGCCGATGCGGATAACCTTCTTTTCCATACTGTCTTTCCTTTCTGTACGCTGAAAGCGTTTTTTCAATACAACCGCTGGGCCCCGCGGGCCCGCTTACCGCTCTGCAATAAACACGTTTCGCCCCTTACTTCGGCTCGTGCAGGCCGGGATTGCCCGTGATGCCCGCCGCCTGCGCCGCGATCTCGACGACCGGCGGGGGATTGCCGTAGGAAACCTTTGCGAACTCGATCGGCGCGGCCC
>URQJ01000021.1 GCA_900549945.1 uncultured Oscillospiraceae bacterium | reverse complement strand
GAGGACAAAATCAAGCGTCTGCTCCGTGAGGAAGTCCGCAAAATGTGACTTCTTTTTGAATTTGATGAAAAAGTCCTTGACTTTTCGTCTCTGGAGCCGCCATCAAAAGCGGGTTGATCAGTTTAACGCTTCGCACCGCAAGGTCATGTCTAAAATTATTCATTGCCCATCACAAGCTCCTTCAAAACTATGGTCGGGAAAGCATTCCCTGAAAAATGACGGTATTCGACAGAAAAGAAACAAAAAAATTTGATGCAGCCCGTAAGCCGGTTGGCTTTGTCTTATCCCGCGCGCTCAAACGCATAGAATACATCCATCACAAGCGCTTGCAGAAACGCCTCATCGGGATAAAATTCCATGAATTCCTCTCCCTCGCGCGCCTCGCCCTCCAGCGTACGGACATCCTGAATCTCCGCCCCGCTTAAAAACTCCGCCAGCGCAGAAAGCTGCTCCACCGTACAGTCCGAAACAAGATACGAGTTGACCTGCAGCAAGGCGCTGAGCATGAAGCCCTCATCCGCCTCCACAGACGCGGCAAGCTGGCCCTGTAAGGCTGCCAGATACTGCCGCTGCCGCTCCATACGCCGGAGGTTAGAGCTGTCCTCCAGCCCGCCGCGGGAACGGACGTAGGTCAGCGCCTGCTCACCCCGCAGCGTGATCCTTTCACCCTGCACCAGCGTTTCGTCGATGTCGGAAAAATCGTCCAGAATCTCTACGGTCACACCGCCGACTAAATCGTTCAGAAGCGATACGCCGTCCATCGTCATGGAAATATAATGGTCGATCGGCACGCCGTACAGCAGCTTGGACACAGCCTCCGCCGTATTTTCGCAGCTGTCCTCCTGCCCGCTGCCGTAGGTGTGGGCAAGAGCGAGCTGACCGGTGAAGGAGCCGGAGGGCTTCCCGTTCACACCGAGCATCTGGATTTCCGTCATCGTATCGCGGTTCAGCTGAACCGGCGTGCAGGTTCCCGCGCCCTTGTCCAGCACCAGCAGGAGCAGGAAATCCGCCTGCTGATTGTTGAGATAGCTGTTCTTGGCCGTATCGGCATATTTATCCAGCCCCAGAAGCAGCACGGTTTCCAAATCTTCGCGCCGAGCGTACCATGCACCGTCGTAATAGGTCAGCTCCTGCGCCGTTTCTGTACTGGAGGAAGCGCCCGCAGGCACGGAATTTTCAGGGACAGCCGCCTGTCCCTGATTCTTCTCCCAAGACTGAAGCAGAAGCGTCCCTGCTAAAATCGCCAGCAAAACGGCCAGCGCTGCCGCCGCGCCTTTCAGGACGCGCATATCCATCCGCAGCTTCATCTCAGCTGCGGCTATACTTCTTCCACAGAATCACGGCCGTAAAGACCGCCGCGCAGCCGAGGACGACGACAAAGATCCCGCCCATAGGCGCCTGACCATTGTCGCTCGTCTGCGGCGAAACCGGCGCCGCAGTATCCAGCGCGTTGTTTTCCTCGGATTCCTGATTGTCAACGACAAATGCGATCGGAGACAGGCTCTCAAAGGTCACATCCACCGTGCCGTCTGCATTCTGCACGACGCGGTCCTCCGGGATGATCTCCCAATCCGAGCCGGAATAATTGTGGAGCACAATGAGCAGCGCCGACGGAGACAGCTTCAGATCAAAGCGGAGGGTAATACCGTTGCCGTCCTCCGCCAGATATTCCGCGGCGTCTCCGGTTACGGAAACGTCAAATATATCGCGGACCACCAGATCCTCCACAGCGGCCTCACTGCCGAGACTGGTCAGGAAGTCGCCGATAGAAGGAACGATATCCGCCAGCGTGTTCGCCGTCTGAAGCTGCTCATATGCGCTTGCAAGCATTGCGCCGGCCGCATCGTTCGTCTGCCCCGCCGCCGAAAGCGGCGTGACAATCAGATTGTCGGGCGAAACACCGTAGACCTCGTTGCCGTCCGCGTCGCGGATGATTGCGGAGACCGAATTGCCGGAGGCGTCGGTGACTGTAGAAATACTGGGACTTTCCTTCTGCTCCACACTGGGGGTAAATCCGGCGGCAGAAGCCGGGATCGTCATCAGCGCCGCAAGCACGATGGCCGATAAAAAAGCTGCAACTTTTTTCATTATGAATCTTCCTTTCAAATTCAGTTTAATCTATCTCTTTCACGCACTTAGCGAGAACCAGATACCTTCTTTGTGGGTTGCCCTGCATGCAGGTGGACAGGATTAAGAGCTTATCCTCGGGCGACACCGTTATTTCCGAGCTCATCTGCGCGCCGATCTCCCGCACCTCGAAAATGCTGTTCAGAAAAGCGTTATAGCGACGGCCGCTGGAAAAATCGTATTGATAGAGGATGTGCCGATTATCATAGGGAACCGCGGCAAACACCGTGTAATGCAGCTCCTTATCCGGCAGATAGACGATCATCTCCCCATATTCCTTCAGACTATCCTTTTCGGAATACGTCGCCTGCAGCCTTCCGAACATCGTGCCGGCCTGCATCTGGTGGCCGTAGGCCACAGTGACGGGATCCTCCATATCCGTGCCGTTGTAGGCGCTTTCCGTAAAGATCGCGCCGGCAGAGCTTTCGTTTCTATCGCTGTCATGCGTCAGGTAAAAGGTGTCGTCCCCCGACCGCTGAACCAGCGGAAAATCGAATTCGGTGCCCGGTATTCGAAGCCACGCATAAATATCAGGGTTCTTCGACTGAAGTGCTTCAAAATCGATCGGACTGACATAGGGCGTCTTTTCCGCCCCCGACACCGAGACGGCGGACTCAGGCGCGGCTGTTTCCGGCGGTGAGGATGAAAGCACAGGCGTTCCCGTTTCCGGCGCCCTTTGGCCCTGAAGAAGTATCACACCGCATATGACGCAGAGGATTCCGAGCACCCCAATGAGGAAAGCCAGCATCCGTTTTTTCATGGGTAACGCACCGCCTTCAGTCGTTCAAGCATTTGGCGGTCAAATTTCCGCCACGCGCTTTCTCCCAAGCCTTTTTGAATCACCTGCACGGCTTCTCCAAGTTGCGGGGGCCTCGCTACCATATTGTGGCAGTCGGAGCCGAGCATATGAATCTCCCCCTTCCGAAGCATCCGCAGCGCCTTGCGCTTTGTTTTCCAGTTGAGGAAGAAAGACGCGTTGCACTGCATCCACACGCCCTGCTTGCGCAGGCTCTCCCAGACCGCCGGCTGCTGAAAGGCCAGATAGCGCTCGATGTGCGCCAGCAATACCTGTGTGCCGCGGCGGCCCTGCAGCTCCGAGACCTCCTCGACCATGCGGCTGCTCCACAGAGAAAAGGGCATCTCCAAGAGCAGGAGCTCAGTGCCCTCCAGCTTTAGACCTTCAAGTGCCTCCGTGCGGCTGATTCCGTCAAAATAACAGACCTCCGCACCCAGGAGCACTTGCGGCAGCGCCGGACCGAGCAGTTTTTGCAGCATGCCCGCCGACTTGGCACGGCGCCTCAAAAACTGATCTGGGCTGCTTTCCGCGGCGTAGAAATGCGGTGTAGCGGCGATCAACTTGACTCCCTGCCGCGCAGAGACCTCCAGCATTTGCAGGCTTTCTGCCGCGCTGCCGCTCCCATCATCTATTTCCGGCAGGATGTGCGAATGGAAATCTATCATGAGGCCTTGTCTCTTTTTTTGCGGCTCTCCTCGCCGTATCCGTAGCTATAACCGTATTTTTCGTAGTAGCGCCTGCGTCCCTCATCCGGGGCATTGGCGCCGGTCATAACAAAGCCGAGGAGCTTCGCGTCCGCAAAACGCAGCTGCCGCACCGCCTCAGTCAGGAAGCGCCGGCTGCTGTAGTTCTGCCGGACTACAAGAACCATGCCGCTGACCAGCTTCGAAACCACAAGCGGATCCGAAACGGCAGTGACCGGCGGCAGATCCAGCAGTATGTAATCGAAATCCTTGCTCAGCACCTCAAGCGTAATACGCATCTGCTCGGAGCCCAAAAGCTCGGAGGGATTCGGTGGAATATCGCCCGCTGGAATAACCCAAAGGTTTCTGTGCAGCCCGGATTTCTGCAACACATCCGCACCGGTGCACAGGCCCGCCAGCAGATTGGAAATGCCCTTCGCATTATTCAGCCCGAGCCGCTTGGAGAAAGTGGGCAGGCGCATATCGGCCTCGATTACAAGAACAAGCTTTCCGGTTTCCGCAATGGAATAGGCCAGATTCATGGTCGTCGTGCTCTTCCCCTCTCCGCGCACGGAGCTGGTCACGCCGACTATGCGGCACTGCTGTTCATCCGGCAGCGCAAAATTGAGATTTGTGCGCAGGAGCTTATACGCCTCTGATGCCGCAAAGCTCAGCTGCCCGCCCAGCATCGACCCATATTCCCGATCGGCCACAGCTGCTATTTTCCGCCTGCTTCTCATAGCTTTGCCTCCTTTTCAGATGTACTGCCGCGATACGCTGTATTCTCCCTGCCTCTGGCCGTCAAATCCGGCACCGCGGCGAGAAGCGGCAGATCAAACGTCTCCCGGACATAATCCTCGTCGCGGATCTGCTCATCGAAGATCTCCCGCAGAATAATCACACCGCAGCACAGCACCACGCCGAGCAATCCGCCCAGAAGTGTGTTCCGTGAAATACTCGGCGAAGCCTTCTGCGCGGGTACGACCGCATAATCCACGATGCGCACAGAGCTGCCCTCCACGATCCCGGAGATCCGGTCCGGCAGAAGCTCGGCGATTGTATTTGCGATTTTCTCCGCCTCCAGCGGGCTGGCGCTTGTGACCGCAATCTCGAAAACCTCCGTCGAATTCACCGACTTGGCTTCAATCATCTCGGAAAGCTCCTCATAAGTGTAGGGCAGCTCCGCCTTTTCGATCACCTGTGTCAGTGTCCCGCGGGTTTTCAGGATCACCATATAGGTTTCCACCAAACTCTGCGCCGCTGTCAGATCGCTTAAATCCACCTGCGTGCTGCCGACTGAAACCGAGCTGTTGTTGACGTACATCATAGCGCTGGCCGTATACAGCGGCGTAACCAAAAAGCTGGTATAAGAAAACGCCGCCCCCGCAGCCACCACAGCCGCCAATATGATTATCCACGCCCGGTGCCACAGGGCTTTCGCCAGCTGCACGAGATCGACCACCATTACATTTCCCTTGTTATCCACAGTTTTCTCCCTACTCCCTTATTTCCCTTGCAAAAGGGATGGCTGCCACTCAACCTAAACGCAGGACAAAATTCACAGATTGTTTCCTTCATAAAAGGACGATATTCACATATTGTCTCTGCATAAAACGCGGTAAGGAATATTCTCTGCCCATAGAACGTAATTTTTTTTGGATTTATGCTCTGCACAGTATTCTGCGCATGAAAACAAGGCCGAAATCAGAGTAAATCTCCTCGTTCGGCCTAATCGGCATGCAGCAGACAAATTTTTTACTTGATTTTTGTTTCAAAAAATTGTATAATGCAATAAAAAGATGTAAAATACAACTGTGAATGCGGACTGGTTTTCCGTTCAGGAGTTTTTTTGAGGACGATATGTGAATATCGTCCTTCTTTGTGTTTATACGATAAGGCCCAGCCGCTCCAGTGCCCGGGAATGCTCTGCGCCCGTGGAGACGAGATAGATCCGCGTTGTCTCGAGGCTGGAATGGCCCAGTACGTCGGCAAGCTTTACAATGTCCCGGTACGCTTTGTAAAAGGTTCTAGCAAAAAGATGGCGCAGGTTGTGCGGAAAAACCTTTGAGGCCGTCACCCCCGCCTGCATGCAGATGGCTTTCATCTCGGCCCAAATCTGTTTTCTCGATAGGCTTTTGTTGTTTCTGGTGAGAAATATCTCGCCGGAATCTTTTTTTCTTTTATGCGCAAATTTCATGAGCTTTCTTCTGAGCTTATCGGGGATCAGGATGGTTCGGATCTTCCCTTTCAGCGATATTTCCGCCCAGCCGCGCCGCAGGGCCTCCACGGTGATGTAACGCACCTCGCTCACGCGAATGCCGGTCGCGCAGACTGTTTCCATCAGCAGCGCCAGCCGTACTTTCCCCTTTTTCTGTGCAGCCGCGATCAGGCGGTCGTATTCCGTGCGCGTCAGCTCCTTCCTGTCCTCCCGGAAAAGCTGGCGCTGGATGCGCAGCGTCTTGACCCGGCAGTCCGCCCAGCCCCGAAAGGCAAGAAATCGATTCAGGGATACCACCATGCTGTTCACGGTCCCCGGGCTGTAGCCCTTTTCCAGCAGCCGTTCCTTCCACGCCGCCACAAGTTCTTTGGAGACACATCGGTTCTCAAGCCAAGCCGAAAACATGCGCACATGGCGCAGATAATTTTCAATCGTTCCGCCGCTGCGCTCCTCTTCGCGGAGCATCCTGCCAAAATCTGCAATCTGTTTTGCTTCAATCGTGCGTTGGTTCATTTTTAGACCTCCCATAAAAGAATACGATCATTGTACATTAGACAGGAAAGATGATACAAACCTTTATTCTGAGATATATTTCCCGTACATTTCAGCAAAAAGCCGTACGTAATTCCCCGCAGGATGTTCTTTCGCATCAAGCAAACAATCCGCCTGAATTCCTCCGCCGCCGCGCAATTCATCCGGCCTTTTTGCCGCCATATGGGGAGATTCTGCAGCCGGTGGCCGCTCCCCTGCGCCGCGTGCAAAATCTTCTCTGCACCGCTTTTGTATGCCCAGTCCATCTCCGTATTTGGCACGCGCCGGCATTTCCGGTGCGGAGCCTTATCTCTAGCAGGAGAAGCGGATATGCCGTTTGCGCCCCCGCCTCTTATCGCCCGGCTTTTCTGCGCCGACAACGCAAAAAAAGGTACGGATGATTCACAGTAATGTAAATCATCCGTACCTTTTTTACTTGCCGAATCGTCTCTCATTCAGAGAAAACAAAGCCGCTTATATAAATCACTTTTCGGCACCTGCACCGCAAGCGCCGCTGTACCCCGGCGGGGAAATTGGTCCATGCTTTCAGCAAAAACCCCGGTAGGCAGGAAAGCCGCACAGCCATGCGCGGCATGTGCGGGCACGCGCCAGCACCGTCTTGAAATTCAGCGTGCGTGCTTGCAAATCCGCCGCAGGTCGTTTCATCACAGCTCAAACGCAGATGTACGGCGCGAGCTTTTCGAGTGTTTTGTCGCCGATCCCCTTGACTTCGCGCAGAGCGCCGATGTCGTAAAACGGGCCGTTCTCCTCGCGGTAGGCAATGATGCGCGCGGCTATCGTCTCTCCGATTCCCGGCAGCGTATCCAGCTCCTCGAGCGATGCCGTATTGATGTTGATACGCTGTACACCCTCTGCGGGGGCCGCAGCCGCGGAATCTTCCGATACCGGCGGCGCAGTCACCGCGTACGGCTCGATCGGCCTTTCCGCCCCGGCCACGCAGAGAATCACAAGCCCGCAGCTCACGATAAAGAGTACGAACAGCAGCAAAATCTTCTGCGGACTCGTCTGCATGTCAGACCTCCTCCGGCCGAAGCGTTTTGATGAAATCCGTGAAATACGGCGGCAGCGGCGCTTCAAACTCCATGTATTCGCCGGTGCGCGGGTGAACAAAGCCGATCAGGCCAGCGTGCAGGCACTGGCCGCCGAGCGGCGCGATCACCTTTTTCGGCCCGTAAACCGGGTCGCCGGCGACCGGATGCCCGATATAGGCCATGTGCACGCGGATCTGGTGCGTCCGCCCCGTCTCGAGCCGCAGCCGAAGCTGTGTGAAGCCGCTGAAATGCCGAACCACAAAGTAATGCGTGACAGCCTCACGCACCGAAGGGGACTGAATCACCGCCATGCGCTTTCGCTCCTGCGGGTGGCGGGCGATCGGCGCGTTCACGGTGCCGTCCTCCCGGATGCGCCCGTAGACGACCGCCTGGTATTCGCGTGTAAAGCTGTGCGCCTTGATCTGCTCGGCGAGACTGCGGTGCGCCGCGTCGTTTTTCGCGACGATCAAAAGGCCGCTCGTATCCTTGTCGATGCGGTGGACGATGCCCGGGCGGATCACACCGTTGATGCCGGAGAGCGAATCGCCGCAGTGGTACAGCAGCGCGTTGACGAGCGTGCCGTCCTCATTGCCCGCGGCGGGATGCACCACCATGCCCTTCGGCTTGTTAACGACGAGCAGATCGCCGTCCTCATAGACGATGTCGAGCGGGATGGCCTGTGCGGCGACCTCCAGCGGCCTTGCCGGCGGGATTTCTACCGTGAGCACAGCCTGCACCGGCAGCTTCGCGCTTTTCTGCACGGGTACGCCGTTGCAGCGCACGTGCCCGCTCTGGATGAGTCCCTGCACGGCAGAACGCGAAAGCGTTGGTATCGCGGCGGAAACGGCTTTATCCGCGCGGATACCGGGCTCTGTTATGACGATCTCATGCTTCTGTTCCATCTTGCTCTTCTTTCCCATCGCTGTCGCGCTTTTCCTTCTTCTCCTTGACAAAGAGATACCAGACGGCGAACAGAATGGCGCCGACCACGACGCAGCAGTCCGCAAAATTAAAGATATACGGGAAGAACAGCACGTGGATATAATCGACCACATAGCCAAACGCAAAGCGGTCGATCAGATTGCCGATGCCGCCCGCAACCACCAGCGTGCACCACGCGTAGGAAAGGAACGAGTGGTGCTTGTAGCGAAACACGAAAACGATCACAAGAATGGAAAGAATCAGCGTCAGGATCATGATGACCCATGAAAAGCCCGGAAAAAAGCCGAAGGCTGCGCCGGTATTTTCGAGATATGTGAACTCGAGCAGGCCCGGAACCGCCGTGAGCGTTCCGACCGGCTTCAAATTCGTGATTACGGTCATCTTAATGAACTGGTCGACCGCAGCGAGCGCGGCGATCAGGATCAAAACGAGTAAAGGCAAAGAAATTCTCCTTACAATCCGAAAGGCGCAAGCCGAGCAAAGCCGGTTTGCACCTCGGAAGCGTTATTTTTTATGAAAGCACCCTCGCACAGCGCTCGCACAGGTCGGGATGCGCCGGATCTGTGCCGACCGTATCGGAGTAGCACCAGCAGCGCATACACTTTTCACCCGATGCCTTTTCGACGAGCACCGAAAGCCCCAGCGCCTCATCCGTATGCGTGCCGCCTTCGCCGTCAACAATCTCCGTCGCGGAGACGATGAACACCGTGGAAAGCTCCGGCTCGACCGACTTTAAGAAGCCGTACAGCTCGCCGGTGCAGTAGAGCGTGACCTTCGCGTCGAGCGAAGCGCCGATCTGCTTTTCTGCGCGGGCGTTTTCGAGCGCCTTCTTGACGACGTCGCGGATCTCATGGATCTTATCCCAGCGGGCGACGAATTCCTCGGAAACCGCCTCGCCGGTGCGTACGCTGACGAGCTCCGGCATCTGGTTGTAAACGACATGGCGCGCGTCGCAGTCGCTGCCGTGCGGCATGCTCTGCCAGATTTCGTCGGAAGTGAACGCAAGGATCGGCGCGATCAGGCGCGTCATCGCATCAAGGATGATATACATCGCCGTCTGCGCGGCACGGCGCGCCGTGGAGTCTTTTTTATCGGTATACAGGCGGTCCTTGATCACGTCGAGGTAGAAGTTCGACATATCGACGACGCAGAAGTTATGGATCGCGTGGTACGCCTGATGGAACTCGAGCGCCTCGTAGCCCTCGCGCACCTTGAAGATCAGGCTGTCCAGCCGGTTGAGCGCCCATTTATCAATCGAAAGCATATCGGAAACCGGAACGCTGTTTGTGTCCGGATCAAAATCGGAGAGATTGCCGAGGATGTACCGCGCCGTGTTGCGGATCTTGCGGTAAGCGTCGGAAAGCTGCTTGAGGATTTCCGGTGAAATACGGATATCCGCGTGGTAGTCGGAGGAGGCGACCCACAGGCGCAGAATATCCGCGCCGTATTTGTCGACGATCTCCTTCGGCAGAATGCCGTTGCCGAGCGACTTGTGCATCGCTCTGCCCTGTCCGTCGACGACCCAGCCGTGTGTGGCAACCGCCTTATACGGCGCCTTACCGCGCCATGCGATCGACGTCAGTAGCGAGGATTGGAACCAGCCGCGGTACTGGTCGGCGCCCTCGAGATAGAGGTCGGCCGGCCAATGGAGCGAATCGCGCTCGTCGCAGACGGCGGCGTGCGTGACGCCGGAATCAAACCAGACGTCCATGATGTCGCGCTCCTTCGTAAACGTGGTGCAGCCGCACTTTTCGCACTTAAAGCCCGCGGGCAGGATTTCCGCCGCGTCCTTTGCATACCAAGCGTCTGAGCCCTCCGCGCGGAAGAGATCGGCGACAGCCTGCATGGCCGCCTTCGAGATCAGAGGCTCGCCGCAGTCCTTGCAGTAGAAGATCGGGATCGGAACGCCCCAGCGGCGCTGGCGCGAGATGCACCAGTCGTTGCGGTCGCGCACCATCGAGGAAATACGGTCCTCGCCCCAGCCCGGGATCCACTTGACGCCCTTGATGGCCTCGAGCGCCTGCTCCTTGATCGCATCGACAGAGCAGAACCACTGCTCCGTCGCGCGGAACAGCACCGGCGTCTTGCAGCGCCAGCAGTGCGGGTACTGGTGGATGATCTTCTGCAGGGCGAACAGATTGCCCGTCTCCTCGAGACGCGCGGCGATCACCTTGTTTGCCTCGTCCGTCGTCAGCCCCGCGACAAAATCGCCGGCCTCCGCGGTCATTCTGCCGTGGCTGTCCACAGGCACGACGACCGGGATCTCCGGGTAATGGTTGTGGCAGACGTCGTAGTCCTCCACGCCGTGGCCGGGAGCCGTGTGGACGCAGCCTGTGCCGCTTTCAAGCGTGACGTGATCGCCGACGATGACGAGCGACGTGCGGTCGAGGAACGGGTGCGCCGTCTTCATATATTCGAGCTCGCTGCCCTTGAGCGTGCCGAGCACCTCATAATCGGCCTTGCCTGCGGCCTGCATGGCGGATTCCACAAGGGCCGACGCCATGACGTAGCATTCGCCGCCGGCTTTCACGAGCGCATATTCAAATTCAGGGCCGACACAGATCGCGACGTTTGCCGGCAGTGTCCATGTCGTCGTCGTCCAGATCACGAAATACGTATTTTCGAGCTTGGCGCCGAGCTTCGTGAGCAGCCCCTTGTCGTCCGTCACGCGGAATTTGACGTAAATGGAGTGGCACGGGTCCTCCGCATATTCGATTTCCGCTTCGGCGAGCGCCGTCTCACACTCCGGGCACCAGTAGACCGGCTTCAGGCCCTTGTAGATAAAGCCCTTCGTCGCCATCTCGGAGAAGATTTCGATCTGTTTCGCCTCAAAATCCTTGAGCAGCGTGATGTAGGGGTTATCCCATTCGCCGATGCCGCCGAGACGCTTGAAGGAATTGCGCTGCTCGTCGAGGTAGCCGAGTGCAAACTCGCGGCAGAGCTGGCGCAGCTCCACGTCCGAGATCACCGATGCGTTTGAAACGCCGGCTTTCTTTCTCGCCTTGAGCTCCGTCGGCAGGCCGTGCGTGTCCCAGCCGGGAACGTACGGCGCCTTAAAGCCGCTCATGTTCTTGTAGCGGACAATGAAATCCTTGAGCGTCTTGTTCAATGCGGTGCCGAGGTGCACGTCGCCGTTTGCATACGGGGGGCCGTCGTGCAGAACGAACAGCGGCTTGCCCTCGTTTTTCTCAAGTACCGTCTCGTAAACGTGATCCGCATACCACTTCTCGAGCATTTCAGGCTCCCTTTTCGGAAGCCCGGCCTGCATCGCAAAGTCGGTTTTCGGAAGATTCAATGTGCTTTTATAGTCCATGGTAGCTGAAACCGTGCCTTTCTGGTGATTTATCTTCTCTTAAACTTTCCTTTTTTCTTGGTCGTATCCTCTATGCCGAACTCAAGCGTGCTGAAAAGCGATTCCTTTTCCTTCTGCAGCGTCTCCGGAATGTCGGCGTAGGCATTCAGGTCAAGGCCGATGCCGTTGAACTGCTCTTTGATGTAATCGTCCTTGTCGTAGGTCTGCGGCGCAGGCGCAGCAACCGGTGCGGGTGCAGGCTCGGCTGCCGGAGCGGGCTCTTCCTCCTCCTGTGCGGCGGCCGGAACGGGGATCTCCTCCTCTTCCTCCGGCTCCTCGACAGGCTGCGGGATATAGCTGATGCGCGGCTCGGCCGGCGCGGAAACGATTTCCTCCGCCTCATCGTCAAAATCATATTCCGGGATCTTCTCAATCACGGCGATATGCGAGCGGTAGATCTCGTAGAGCGAGGCGCGGAAAGCCGTGACCTCGCGCTTCATCATTTCGAGTTCCTTTTCCTTGTCCGCAATCTGCGATTTATAGGATTCAACGAGGTTCTGCGACTTTGCGCGCGCGTCGTTCACGATCTTCTCCGCCCGCGCGTTCGCGTCGGATACGATCGCCTCCGCCTTGGCCTTGGCCTCGCGCAGCGAAGCATTGCCGAGGCGCTGGGCACTGAGGATCGCATCCTTGATTCCGTCCTCGTCGGCGCGGTACGCCTCGATTTTCTCCGCCAGAATAGAAAGCTTTTCCTGCAGCTCCGCATTCTTAGCCGCAAGCTCGCTGACGCGCGAGCCATTGTCCGTCGTGCGCGTCTTTGCCTCTGCATTTTCCTTTGCAAGCGCGGTGACCGTTTCCAGCACTTCGTCGATAAACTGATCTACGTCATCCGAATTGTATCCGGAAAAATTCGATTTTCTGAAGCTGACTTCTTGAATGTCCTTGATCGATAACATGGTAAGCCTCCTATATGTATTTCCTGCACTGTATAGACAGCCGGCCCTTTTTGGTTTTCGGGCCAAGCGCATCTACGATAAACCTTCCGCAGCGGCGGATCGAAATGACGTCACCGGAAGCGATGCGCGCCGAAGCGGAAAGGGTTTCCCTGTGATTGACCGACACAAAGCCGCCGGCGATCATCTGCGCGGCCTTTTCGCGGCCGGCGCCTGCAAGCAGAGCGACGAGACAGTCCAGCCGCTCCGAAGCGACCACGCCGCCGACCGGCTGGAATTTGTGCGCCGCCGGAAGCGGCGTTTCAAATCCCTCGCTGACCTGCACGCCGACGCGGCCGATCTTTTCAATCTGCGACAAAAAATGCGGCGCAAGCTCTGTTTTCACAAACAGGACCGCACGGCCCGCCTCCACGAGGATGTCGCCGACCGAAGCGCGGACAACGCCCTGTGCCATGAAGGAGCCGAGAAAGTCCCGGTGTGAAAGTGTATCCTGTTTCCGAAAGCGGACGGTCAGCCCGAGAAGCGGGAAAAGCGACGCGTCTGCCTCCAGATAATCGGGAAAAACGCCGAGCATCACGCGCTCCGCATCCTCCCAGCCGCCGAAAAAGCACCAGTTTTCCGCGCGGGCACGGCGCAGATACGCTTCCGCCTCCGCGCGCTCCGATAATTCCAGAAAGCCCAGAAAGGCGGGGCGTTTTTCCCCAAGCCGCACGCAGTCCGCAAGCCTTGCCTCCAGCAACTTTCGCTCGTCGCCGTTCATCAGAAGTAAACGCCGTTCTGCTCCAGCTCGTCCATCACCTCGTCGCCGCTCAGATCCACATTGTACGGCGTGATGATGAACGTGCTCGTGGAAACGCGCTTAATCTTGCCGTCGTTTGCGTAAGCGACGCCGCTGAGGAAATCGAGAATGCGTCTCGATTCGTCCTTCTGCGTTTTCTCGAGGTTCAGAATCACCGTATGCTTGTTATTCAGCTCATCGGCAATGGCGCGCGTCTCCTCGCCGAAGGAAATCGGGCGGAAAACGACAACCTGCACATGCGCCCTCGAGTTGATGTTCACGACGCGGCTCGACGAACCCGATGAGAATGCTGTGCGGCGCGGCGCGGCCGCTTCCTCGCGGTCGTCGTAGGACGCGCCCGCGCTTGCGGGCTCCTCGTCGTAGTAATCATCGTACTCGTCGTCCGGCGGATTCCACATCTTCTGAAGCTTCTCAACCAAACCTGCCATTCTATCATTACCTCCAAAGTTTAAGGATAAATTCTCTGACCAAATAAAGCGGAGCCGACGCGGACCATTGTGGCGCCGCAAAGAATCGCCTCCTCATAATCGGATGACATGCCCATCGACAGGCAATTCATACTTACATTATCTATTCTTTTCGCCCCAATGTCAATAAAATATTGCTGCATTCCAGAAAAATAATTGCAAAGTGCGGTTTTATCGGCACAAATCGGGGGAATTGCCATCAGCCCCTCGACCTGAATACCGGGAAAACCGGAAATCTCTTCCAAAAATTCATAAATCTTCTCCGGCGGAACACCGCCCTTGTTCTCCTCTCCGCCGATATTGACCTCCACGAGCACCGGCATCCTGCGCCCCGTCTTTACGGAAAGCCTTGAAATTTCCCCGGCAAGCTTTATGGAATCGACCGATTGGATACAGGCGACCTTATCGACAATGTATTTCACCTTATTCGTTTGCAGGCGGCCGATCATATGGCCTGTTACGCCCTTTGACCAATCGATCTGATCGTATTTCTCGAGAAGCTCCTGCACGCGGTTTTCGCCGATGCAGCGCAGGCCGCAGGCAATCGCGTGGTTGATGTACGCCGGCGGCACCGTTTTAGTCGCCGCCAGCAGCGTCACGTCCTCGGGCCGCCGGCCGGAACGCACCGCGGCCCGCGCGACGCGCTCTGCGATGGCCTTATAGTTTTCCTCCACGCAGGCAAGGCGTGGATCAGAGCATTTTTCCGTCATATAGATCCGTCCCTTCCACGACGACCTCGTCGTAAAGCTGAATGGTGTCGCCCGTCACAAGCTGTTCGCGCTCCTCCGTCGAAAGGCTGACCTTGCAGATCGCGTAGCCGTTGATCGTCGCATCGCTGAAAATCTGCACGAAGCGGAGCCGGCTGCCGGATTTTACATAAACGCCCCGGATGTTTTCGTAGGTCACATCGACCTCGTTGCCGTCCTCATCCGTCTCATGCGCCACAACGTCTGCAAAATGAACGGCACTTTCCGGCACAAGCACGCCCGAATAGCTGCTGATATTGATGCGCAGCGTTTCCATGCGCGCCGAGGCGAGGTCGCTGTTCATATACGTGCATTTGAGGATCACGGCGGCCTCGCCCGTTTCGCTGTCCCGGTTGATCTTCACGACCTCCGCCGGGATCTGCTCCACCGTTGCGAAAGGCATTTCCACGGTGACCTTCGTCGTGCGGTCGAGCCGCACGAGATCGTTCTCCGTCAAAATGCAGGCGATATACCAGTTGAAATCCTTTGCGACCTTGCCGATGCTCTCCGTATCCGTGCCGGCAGGCTCCTCTTCCTCCAGCGCGCGCACATCGCTCACGGAAAGCGAGGTGACGCCGTCGAGCGAAACGGCGTTTTCATAGCCGTCCACCGAGCGGATGAAGTACCCCGCAGCAGGCGACGAAACCGTGCCGATGCTCGCGGAGGCCGACTGCGTGAGCGCGATGCGCTCCTCGTGCAGCTCGTTGACGTGCGCGGCATAGTCGCCGCTCGATTCCTTTCCGGTCACCACTTGACGCTGGCTGAGCAGAAGCTGCAAATCGTTCCGCTCGTCCGTCACGTCGGACATCGAGCCGGATTTCAGCGCGCCCAAAATCGAGGTGATTTTTTTGCTGATCTGACTTCCGATCAGCTTGGGATTCGACGCAGTGGAATCGCTCGGCGTTTCGAGCGCCGAAAGGCGGTTCAGCTCGTCATCGATGCGCGCGATGCGGTTCTGCACGGCGGCGTCCTCCTCCGTCGGGTAGATTTCCGCGATCGCACCGCCCTCGGCGACCTTTTCGCCGTCGTCCACCGTGTAGTTGAGCACACCGCTGTAGCTCGAGCTGATAACCTCCTCGTCGCGTATGATAAAGCCTGTCGTATCGATCGATTCCGAAACGGTCGAATACGTAGCCGCCTCCGTTTTGAGGCCGGTATACTGGCTGAGATACACCTGATAGCCGACATATATCAAAAGCAAAACCGCAACTGCGGTCGCGCCGATTTTTCGAATTAAAGGGTTGTTCATCGCGCACTCTTCCTTTCACAGGGACCGCCGGCAAAATGCTCCGCCGCGATCTCCAAGGCCGCCTCATACAGCGCGGCCGCATCCGGGTAATCATCCGTATAAAGCCACACCGTATTTTCCTCGCGCCTAAACCATGTGAGCTGCCGTTTCGCATAACGGCGCGTCTCCTTTTTGATGTTTTCCACCGCCTCTGCAAGCGTGCTGCGCCCCTCAAAATACGGGCGCAGCTCCTTGTAGCCGATGGCCTGCGCCGAGGTGCCGGCGCTTGTGCCGCACTGCTCGAAATACCGGCACGCCTCCTCGAGAAGCCCATCCTCGAGCATCTGATCGACGCGGCGGTTGATGCGCGCGTACAGTGCCTCGCGGTCGCGGCAGGAGAGGCAGAGCATCCTGTAATCGTAGGGCGAAGCCGCCGTTTGGGAGGCCTTTGCCTGCTCGGAAAACAGGCCGCCTGTCGTGGTGCAGTATTCGAGCGCGCGAATCACGCGCTTCGTGTTGTTCGGGTGAATCTGCGCCGCAGCTTCGGGGTCGAGCGTCCGCAGGCGCTCGTAAAGCGGCTCAATACCGTCCGCAGCATACGCGTCGTACAAGGCGGCACGCACCGCCTCGTCGCAGCTCTCCTCGGGAAAGGACATGCCGCGCAGCAGCGCGCGGGCATACAGCCCGGTGCCGCCGACGAGCAGCGGTATATGCCCGCGCAATACGATCCCGCGAACCGCCTCGGCGGCGAGCTGCGTATAATCGGCGGCGCTGAAGGCCGCCGAGGGCTCGAGAAAACCGAGCAGATGGTGCGGGACGCCGTCCATCTCCGCGGGCGTGGGCTTCGCCGTGCCGATCTCCATGCCGCGGTAAATCTGCATGGAATCGCACGACACGATCTCGCCGCCAAGCGCCTTCGCGAGCGCGATAGAAAGCGCCGTTTTGCCCGAGGCCGTCGGGCCGCATACGGCAAGGAGCTTGATTTTATTTTCCAAAGCCGTTCCTCCCTTTCGATCAGCCGAGCCGCCCGAATTCCTTTTCGAGCATTTTCTTTTTCAGCATGACGTAGATCGGCCGGCCGTGCGGGCAGTAGCGCACCTCGGGGTTCTGCTCCAGCCGCTCGGCAAGCGCGATCAGCTCCTCGCGGCGCGATGCGCTGCCGCCTTTAATCGCCGCACGGCAGGCGATGTTGTGATAGAGCCAGTCCATGTGCTCCGTCGTCACGTCGCTGCGGTTCTGCTCGAGGTATCCGGCCATTTCGAGCACGGAGCCCTCGATGTCCGCGCCGTCCAGATTGAGCGGCGCCGTACGCACGAGCACCGTGCCGCTGCCGAAATCCTCGACGTCGAAGCCCGCGTCGGCAAATATTTGCAGGTTTGAAAGCACGGCGGTGTATTCCGCCTTGTCGAGCGTGACCGTCACCGGCAAAAGCAGCGTCTGCGCGGCAGCCTCGCGCCGCCGGCTTTTTAACTGTTCGTAGAGCAGCCGCTCGTGCGCGGCGTGCTTGTCGATAAACAGGATGGTGTCCCCCTGTTCCACGATGATGTAGGTGTTCAGCACCTCCCCGGCGATGCGCCAGGGGGCTGCCTCTCCCTCAGGCTCAGGCTCCGCCGGGGCGGAGATCTGGGGCGCGGGCCCTTCCTCCAGGGCCGGAGCCGGGCCCGG
>URQJ01000020.1 GCA_900549945.1 uncultured Oscillospiraceae bacterium | reverse complement strand
TTTGGATCGCCGTCGCATCCGTTTCCGGCATTCTCCTGACCGGCGCGGCGGTCGCCTCAAAGTCCAAGAAGCAGAAGCCGTAAAACAGAAAGGAAAGGAAATGAAAGGATGAAGAAAAGATTATCTGCCATACTGTTGGCGGTACTCCTGCTGGTCGGCCTGATACCGACCTCCGTGTTCGCCGCACCCTCCGATGATCCTCTGCTCAATGCAATATACTTGAGAAACAATGACGAAGGCTCGATTTCGAAGAACATCGGCGATACCGGCCTCTATCAGCGGCTGCCGAGGCTTACCAACACCTGCCGAGTTTGTAACAGAACCGTTCGCGAGTTTATTCCGGACGATTACTTTGGATGCAGCTATGAACTGAGCAACCCTGACGTTTTATCCGATTGTTCTATTACCGTCGATAAGTGGTCTGGTGGCAACGGCTACAACGGTTATCCATGCTTTGAATTTGATTACACCGCGGCAAAGGCTGGTACAACTAAAGTTACACTAACCTTTTACTATCAATATGATGCCCCCTATCAAAGAGGCTATTGCAGTGGGTGCGGAACCTATCTCGAGTGCATGGCAAATTACAACCACTATTACGAAACCACCACTTTCACCGTTAACGTAAAAGACCCTAATCCTAAAATTGACTATACTCTGTCCTATGACGCCAACGACGGCGAGGGCGCGCCGGAATCGGAGACCAAATCGTCGGCGAGCGGCAGTGCAGAATTTACCGTATCGGATGTTGTGCCCACACGAGAGGGTTTTGAATTTCTCGGTTGGAACACTGATAAAGACGCCATTGAGGCAGAATACTCCGCCCATGATTCCATTGTAATCGTAAGAGATACTACTTTATTTGCTGTGTGGGCTAAAAAAACCGCACCGACACCTTCTCCAGAACCCAGTGCCGAACCCAGCGCAGAGCCGAGTGCTGAACCCAGCGCAGAGCCAAGTGCTGAACCCAGCGCAGAGCCAAGTGCTGAACCCAGTGCAGAGCCAAGTGCTGAACCCAGTGCAGAGCCGAGCGCAGAGCCAAGTGCTGAGCCCAGCGCCGAGCCGAGCGCTGAACCCAGCGCAGAGCCGAGTGCTGAACCCAGTGCAGAGCCCAGCGCCGAACCCAGCGCAGAGCCGAGTGCTGAACCCAGTGCAAACCCGACCGGCAACCCCCAGCCGACAGCAAATCCCAATCCGACTGAGCAGCCCGATCCGACCGAGCAGCCCACCACAACACCTGCGCCGACTGCAACACCCACACCGGCACCGGTGAACCCGACGGAGGCACCGTCTGTCACGCCGTCTCCAAAGCCTGAGCAGCCGGAAAATAATGTGCCGAAAACCGGCGATGAGACGAACGTTCTGCTTTGGATCGCCGTCGCATCCGTTTCCGGCATTCTCCTGACCGGCGCGGCGGTCGCTTCAAAGTCCAAAAAGCAGAAGCCGTAAAACAGAATCCCAACATAAAAAGCAGCAGGCCGAAAACCTGCTGCTTTTCCATACCCTTTTTGCGGAATTTATGCGCGTTTACGCCTCATATTCCATTTTCTCCGGCAACCAATCCGCCAGTACACGGCCCATATCCGCCGCGACGTCCCTTGCGCCCGGCAGGTCATGCTCGCGGTAATTGCCGCATTCCTCGCGGCGGCTGCCCGGAATCTCCCCGTCGAACGCCGCGATAAACGCAAACGATTCCTGCACGAGCCGCAGCGCTTCCATGCGGCTCACGCTGTCGCGCAGCAAAAAGTAGAAACCGGTGCGGCAGCCCATCGGGCCGACGTAGATCACCGCATCGGAATACGCGCTGTTGCGCGCGTACGTCGCGAACAGGTGCTCAAACGTATGCATTGCGCCGTTTGTGAGGTAATCGCCCGCGTTCGGCGTTTTCATCCGGATGTCGTAGGTGACGACGTCGCCGTCTATTCTGGAAACGTACATGCCCTTTTTCAGCTTGTCGTGGTTGACCGTGAAGCTCGCGATCTTCTTCATAAAAATATCCGCCTTTCTTTAAGATTACCCATTATCTGCCCAGAGCACCGCCTCGCCGCTTGCGAGCGTCTTTTTGAGGTCGAGCAGCCTTTGATTCGAGGAGCCGCGAAAGCGCAGCGTGATGTCCTTCAGCGCATCCACAAACGCGCCGTCAACGAGCACGTCGATCATGGAGAGCAGCTCGTCCGTCACCTCGCAGCGGCTGCGCCCGCCGTCCTTCAGAATATCCGTCTCCAGTGTGGAGCCGGTGTAGCACCAGATATCCTTTTCGGGGTAGGCCGCGCGGACGCGGCGCAGAAACGGCGCCAGCGCGCGCTGGTTCTCGCACTCCATCGGCTCGCCGCCGAGCAGCGTCAGCCCGTTGATGAAGCCCGGCGCGAGCGCGTCGAGAATCTCCTGTTCGGTCTCCGCCGTGAACGGCTTGCCGTAGGTGAAGCTCCATGTCTCCGCATTGAAGCAGTTTTTGCAGTGCCGCGTGCAGCCCGAGACGAACAGCGAAACCCGCACGCCAAGCCCGTTTGCAATATCCGTTTTCTTGATTTCTCCGTAATACACCTTTTCCCCTCCGTTATGGGAAAGAGCCCCCGCCGGGCTTTTGCCGGCCGGCAGAGGCTCTTCTTTGTTTTCGGCTTTTGCTGCCGCCCGTATCCGGGCCGGCCCCGCGCGCTTACAAGTGCAGAACGCGCTCCTTGATCTCCGCCGTGCGGCCCTGATTCCAATACTGCGTGCCGATGTAGCCGCAGGTGCGGCGGGCAACGTTCATCGTGTCCTGATCGCGGTTGCCGCAGTTCGGGCATTCCCAGACGAGCTTGCCGTCGTCCTCCACGATGCGGATCTCGCCGTCAAAGCCGCAGGCCTGACAGTAGTCGCTCTTTGTGTTCAGCTCCGCATACATGATGTTGTCGTAGATATAGCGGATGATCTGCAAAACGGCCTCGAGGTTCTGCTGCATGTTCGGCACTTCGACGTAACTGATCGCGCCGCCGGTCGAGAGCGCCTGAAACTGCGCCTCAAACGCGAGCTTCGCAAACGCGTCGATTTCCTCCGTGACGTGCACGTGGTAGCTGTTCGTGATGTACGGCTTATCGGTGACGCCCGGCACGATGCCGAAGCGCTTTTGCAGGCATTTCGCAAACTTATACGTCGTGCTCTCGAGCGGCGTGCCGTAGATGCCGAAGCCGATCGTCGTCTCCGCCTTCCAGCGCTCGCAGGCCGTGTTCATGTACTTCATCACAGCGAGCGCAAACGGCGTAGCGCTCGGGTCTGTGTGCGATTTGCCGGTCATATAGCGGACGCACTCGCAAAGGCCCGCGTAGCCGAGCGAGATCGTCGAATAGCCGCCGTACAGCAGCTTGTCGATCGGCTCGCCTTTTTTGAGGCGGGCGATCGCGCCGTACTGCCAGAGGATCGGCGCCGCGTCGGACAGCGTGCCCTTCAGGCGGTTGTGGCGGCACATCAGCGCGCGGTAGCACAGGTCGAGCCGCTCGTCGAAGATCTTCCAGAATCGATCCATATCGCCGCCGGAGCTCAGCGCGACGTCGACGAGGTTCAGCGTAACGACGCCCTGATTGAAGCGGCCGTAGAACTTGTAATTGCCGTTTTCATCCTTCCACGGGCTGAGCGCGCTGCGGCAGCCCATGACCGGGAAGCAGTTGCCCTCCTTGAGCTCTTTCATCTTCTTTTCGGAGATGTAGTCGGGTACCATGCGCTTCGCGGTACATTTCGCCGCGAGCTCTGTGAGGTAGTAGTATTCGGCGCCGGGCGCGACGTTGTCCTCCTGCAGAACGTAGATCAGCTTCGGGAACGCCGGCGTGACCCACACGCCTTTTTCGTTCTTCACGCCCTCATAGCGCTGGAGAAGCACCTCCTCGATGATCATCGCGAGGTCGCGCTTCTCGCGCTCGTTCTTCGCCTCGTTCAGATACATGAACACCGTGATGAACGGCGCCTGACCGTTCGTCGTCATCAGCGTGACGACCTGATACTGGATCGTCTGCACGCCGCGCTCGACCTCGGCGCGCAGGCGGCGCTCGACGATCTGCGCGATCTTGTCCTCGGAGGCCGTGGTGCCGAGCTCCTCGAGCTCTGCGAGCACCTCGCCGCGGATCTTCTCGCGCGAGACCTGCACGAACGGCGCAAGGTGCGCAAGGCTGATGCTCTGGCCGCCGTACTGGTTGCTTGCGACCTGCGCGACGATCTGCGTCGCGATATTGCAGGCCGTGGAGAAGCTGTGCGGCTTCTCGATCAGCGTGCCGGTGATGACCGTGCCGTTCTGCAGCATATCCTCGAGGTTTACGAGGTCGCAGTTATGCATGTGCTGCGCAAAATAATCGCTGTCGTGGAAGTGGATGATTCCCTGCTCGTGCGCCTCGACGATCTCCTGCGGCAGCAGGATGCGGCGCGTGATGTCCTTCGAGACCTCGCCGGCCATGTAGTCGCGCTGGACGCTGTTGACCGTCGGGTTTTTATTCGCGTTCTCCTGCTTCGCCTCCTCGTTGTTGCACTCGATCAGGCTGAGGATCTGGTTGTCGGTCGTGTTGGCGCGGCGCGCGAGCGAACGGGTGTAGCGATAGCGGATGTAGCGCTTCGCGACCTCGAACGCGTTCCGCCCCATGATCTGGTTTTCAACCATGTCTTGAATCTCCTCGACGGAGGGCGCGCGGCCCATCGCGCCGCACTTCTCCTCCACCTCGGCGGCGATCGCGCGGATCTGCTCGCCGGTCAGCTCCCGGCTCTGCCCATCGGCGTTGTTGGCCTTCGTGACGGCGGCGATGATCTTCGTAATATCGAAAGCGGCCTCCGAGCCGTTTCTCTTGATGATTTTCATAGCAGTTTCCTCCTGCGGCCTGTTCTCTCAGAATTTTTATCCCTCTTGCATAATTATCCGATTATACAATATCTTGTGTATTTTCCGGCGCACACCCGCCGCGAACATCTACCAGTATACACGAATGGCCGCCGCTTGTCGAGACTTTTTTAAAATTTTTCTGAAAGCAAAAGCGCCCCGCCGGCAGGCAGATGCCTGCTCGCGGGGCACTTTTCAGCATAGAGGGCCGGTGTTTCCCGGCCGCACAGCGCTTTTTTGCCCTCCGCTGCCGCCGTCGTGCCGACAGGCTGCGGTGTGCAGGGCCGCGCCGCAATCCATGTGTGTCTTTTTCTGCTTCCATTATAGTCGCCAAAGCCGCGCCCTGCAATGCGGAAAGCGGAAAAAGCAGGTAAGGTTTGCGTAAAGGCCGCCCCGCATGCGCGGCCGCGCTCCGGCGTGCTTGGGGGCGCCCGGCGTGGTCGGCCTATTCCGCCGGCTTCTCGAGCGTTTTGACGCCGAAGATAAAGTAGAAGATGTGGAACAGCCAGACCGCCCCGAGGACGATCCGCCCCACGGGGACCTGATGCATCATGATGAAGCCGACCGACATCAGCAGCGTGACGGTGACCATGATGCGGATCTTCGTCTTTTTTGTCATTCCCTTGCCCTTGAGAAAGCTCTCGAGATTGTGTTTATACAGCTTCGTGCCGGTGAACCACTTATGCAGCCTTTCCGAACTGCGCGCAAAGGAGTAGGCCGCGAGCAGCAAAAACGGAAATGCCGGAAGCAGCGGCAGCACCGCGCCGACGGCGCCGAGCGCCAAGCCGACGCAGCCGAGAATGATAAACAAAACTTTTTTAACCTTCATGCTGTCCCTCCAGTCGTTTCTTTTCCCTCTTGGTTTCTATGACGTGCCGCACGGCGGCGACGGGGTGGTGAAAGACCATCCGCGGCCCCGAAAACCGCATGACCTCGCGGATTTTCGCGCGCATCTGCGGCTTGTAGCAGTGCACCTTGCAGTTGGAACAGAAGGTTTTCGACTCCATAAAGGGGCACTTGTCGCTGCGCTGCCGCGCGTAATCGGCCAGCGCGGCGCATTCCGGGCAGAGCCCGTCTTTCGTGCGGTGGTTCTTTTGGCAGTACAGCGCGATCATCTGCGAGACCATTCGCTTTTCACGCGTGCGCTTGTCGTCTACATTCCTTGCCATCAGCTCATCCTCCCGTGCTCAACCGAATAGACCGTGTCCGCAATCCGCATCGTGGACTGCCGGTGCGAGACGAGCACCACCGTCTTTTCCCCGCGCTCCTCACGCAGCGCGCGCAGGATCACGGCCTCGTTCAGGCTGTCGAGATTGCTCGTCGGCTCGTCGAGCAGCATGAACGGCGCGTCGTGCAGAAAGGCGCGGGCCAAACCGAGCCGCTGCCGCTCGCCGCCCGATAGCGTATCGCCGAGCTCGCCCACCGGCGTGTCGTAGCCCTTCGGAAGCCGCAGGATGAAATCGTGCACGGAGGCCTTGCGGCAGGCCGCCTCGATCTCCGCGTCCGTCGCGTCCAGCTTTGCGATGCGCAGGTTGTTGCGGATGCTGTCGTGGAACAGGTGCGTTTCCTGCGTGACGAAACTCTCGAGCGCCCGCAGGTTGTCGGTGTTGACCGCCGAAACCTCTGTGCCGGACAGCCGTACGCTGCCCTTCTGCACGTTCCAGAAGCGCATGAAGAGCTTGAGCAGCGTCGATTTGCCGCTGCCGCTGCGCCCCACAATGCCGACCACCGCGTGCTCCGGCACCGAGACCGAAACATCGGAGAGAATCGTCTCCGCGCCGTAGGCAAACGTCACATGCTCGGCCGCGGCGCCGGAAAAGCCGATCTCCGGGCGGCCCGTGACCGCCTCGACGGCCGGCGACTCCTCGAGGATGTCCAGCACGCGGTTGCCCGCCGCAAACGTATTCTGCAGCGTGCTGCCCAAATTGGCGAGCGCGATCACCGGGCCAAAGGAGCTCATCAGCGCCAGCGTCGGGATCAGCACGCCGTCAAAGCCGACGCTACCGCTCCGGTACAGCGCCGCGGATGCAAAGAGCATCCCGAGGTCGAACGCCAGAATGATGGTGTTCGTCACCGCCATATTGCGGCCCGCCGTGCGCTTCATGCGCGCTTCATTGGCCGAAATCTCCTCGGTTCTCGCGTTCATTTCCTGAAGGCGCGCGCCGCCCTGCCCGTATTGGAGCGTTTCAGAGAGCCCGCGCAGGCTGTCCAGCACAAAGCCGCTGAGCGCGCCGGCGCCGGCGCGGAACTGCATCCCGTCGCCGCCGCTCGCCTTTGAAACGAAGAAGGGGACGAGCACGCCGACGACCGCGTAAGCCGCGAGCGCCAGCAGGCCAAGCGCGGGGTGAAAGCTGCCGATGAAAACGCACAGCACCGCAGAAAACAGCAGCGCGATGGCCGCCGGCGAGATCGTGTGCGCGTAAAAGACCTCCAAAAGCTCGATGTCCGAGGTGATGACTGAAATCAAATCGCCCTTGTCGCGCCCCTCGAGCTTTGCCGGGCAGAGCCGGCGCAGCGCGCGGAACACCTTGTCTCGGATCAGCGCCAGCAGTTTGAACGCAATGAAATGGTTGCACGCCTGCTCCGCGTAGCGCAGAACGCCGCGCAGCAGCGCAAAAACGACGGCGCAGGCGAAAACCGCCGCAAGCCCCAGCGGGACCTCAAGCCCCAAAATTCCCAGCACGGCATAGCCGCCGAGCACCGTGATCGAGGCCGCGCACAGGTGCCCGGCCAGTCCCATCAAAATTGCAAGCGCCATGAAGCCGGCGAGCGGCCGCACAAGGCCGATGAGCTTCGCCATCACCTGCATTCCGCTTCTTTTCTGCATCTCAAACCGCCTCCTTTCCGTAGTTTTCAAGGCTCTGCTGGGCCGCCCACAGCTTGGCGTACAGCCCTTTATTTTGCAGCAGCGCTTCATGGCTGCCGCTCTCCGCGACTGCGCCGCTTTCGAGCACGTAGATGCGGTCTGCGCCGGCTACATTGACGAGCCTGTGCGAGATGAGCACCACCGTTTTCGTCTCCGCCAGCTTGTGGATCTCCCGCATGATGTCGTTTTCACTCTCCACGTCGATGTTGGAGGTCGCTTCGTCGAAAATATAGACCGGGCTGTCGTGCAGCAGTGCCCGCGCGAGCGCAAGCCGCTGGCACTGCCCGCCCGAAAGGTTCGAAGCCTTTTCGAGGAGCTGCGTCTCCAGCCCGTCCTCGCTGCGCAGAAAATCCGCCAAATTGACGCGCTCCAGCACCGCCCAGAGCGCGGCGTCGTCCGCGCCGGGCGCGCCCATCAAAAGGTTCTCGCGCACCGTACCCTTAAAGAGATAGCTCTGGTGGCTGACGTAGGTCAGCTTCTCCATCAGGCTGTCCTCCGCAATGCGGTTCAGCTCAACGCCGCCGACCGTGACCGAGCCGCTGTATGCGCGGCTGCGCCCCATAAGGATCGACGCCACGGTCGACTTGCCGCAGCCGCTCTCGCCGACGAGCGCCGTAAAGCTGCCCTGCGGGAACGCGAGGTCTATGCCGTGCAGGATCTCGCGCTCCGGCGTGTAGGCAAAGCGCAGGCCGCGGCAGGCGATCGAGCAGTCCGCCGGGCACGGCTCGGTTTTCTCCGCGCCCTCGGGCAGGTCCAGCAGGCGGAAGATCTTGTCGCTCGCCGCCATGCCGTTCATCGCGATGTGGAAAAAGCTGCCGAGCTGCCGCATCGGGATGAAGAAATCCGCCGAAAGCAATAAAATCAGTAGGCAGCCCGCAAGCGAGACGTGCCCGCCGGCGTACTGCGTCACCGCCATAATCATGCCAAGCGCCGCGCCGCCGTAGGCGATCAGATCCATGATCGTGATCGAGTTGAGCTGCATCGTCAGCACCTTCATCGTGATTTTGCGGAACTTCTCGGCCTCCACGTTCATCTCGCCGTTTTTAAAGCCGTCCGCCTCGTAGATCTTCAGCGTCGTCAGCCCCTGCAGGTTCTCGAGGAAGGTATCGCCCAGCGCGGTATACTGCCCCCAGTATTTGGAGAGCAGCTTTTTGGCCCACGTCTGCACCGCGGCGATCGCAGCCGGGATCAGCGGCACGCACACGAGCAGCACGACCGCCGCCGGCACATTGACGAAGCAGAGGACGGCGAACAGCGTGAGCGGCGCCAGCATCGCGTAGAAAAACTGCGGCAGGTATGCGCCGAAATACGTCTCGAGCTGGTCCACGCCTTCCACGGCCACCTGCACGATCTCGGAGGTCTTGACCTGCTCCTTGTAGGAGGCGCCGAGGCGCAGCAGCTTTTCATAGATCTGCGCGCGCAGCGTGCGCTTGACCGCCTTGGAGGAAAGGTACCCCATGCGGGCGGCACCTGTCGTGCAGGCAAAGCGCACCGCGATGGCGGCAGCCGCGGCAAGCGCCGCCGCAAGCAGGCTGCCGCCGTCCGCGCTGCCCGAGAAAAGACCTGCGAGCAGCGCTGTAATCGCCGCCATCATGGCGATATTCGCCAGCAGGGAGAGCCATTGCAGGAGGACGTTCCCCACTATGTACCGCTTGCTTTCGCCGACCGTTCTGATCAGCCTTTTGTTGATCATCATGGAATAAAACCGCCTTTTCGTGTATTTCCGCTCTGTTTTCCGCAAACTATAGGCGAAAGAGAGGTGATTTTTCTGCATTACGCAGATTTAGAGGCGCTGATCGCGCACAGCAGCAGCACGCGCGCCTATTTTCTTTCCCTGCCCGTCGAGGCACAGCTCAAGCTGCACGAGTACGGCGCCTGCATCCATTCCGCAGCCGGACTGCACCGGTATGCGGCGCAGCTCGAGCATCACGAGCGTGCGGTGCGCATCAGCGAGGCCTTATTCCGCAGGCCGCGCTGACCGCCGCACACGCAAACCGGCCGCGCAAAAGTTAGCATCTGCTAACCCAACAAGAAAGAATCAGCCGCCATATATTAGCGGCGGCTAACTTTATCCCGTACAGTGTACCACAGTCCGCGCGCCCTTGTCAATCACCCTGCGGCATTTTTGGTGAATGTCCCCACTCCTGCGGGCCTCTGCGCCCCCTTTCCCACCCTTTTGCCCTTTATATTTAGAAACACGGGCGGGAAAACACGGCAGACTGCCCGCACCGCATCGGCGCGGCTTTCTAGGCTTTCTATAATAAGACGAATAAGACGCAGAATTTTTCTAAATATAAGATACGGGATACAGAGCGCGGGCAATGATCCGCGCTCCGCTTTTTTGCCCTCTTATTCTTTTCATCCCCCGCAGATACTGGTCAGAATACCGAAATCAAACGGGCTGGACAATTTTTTTCTCGGAGGGCTTGACAACGGCGGCGGAAAGGCATATGATATTGGAGGTTAGCAACAGCTAACTTTCTTTTAGGCCTTTGAATTAGTCACCACTAATTCAGTGATTTAGGAAAGAGGGATGGTTATGATGCCGTTGGCATTGGCAAACACCGGTGAGGAAAACACCATCAAAAAGATCGGCGGAAGCCCCGAGGTCAAAAAGCACCTTGAGAATCTCGGCTTCGTCGTCGGCGGAAACGTGACCGTCATCACGACGCTCGGCGGAAACGTGATCGTAAACGTCAAGGAAGCGCGCGTCGCCATCAGCGAGGAAATGGCACGAAAAATCATGATATGATTTTTTCTAAATAAATCCGTGCAATTCAGTTAATCAAGGAGGAAAGAGCGATGAAGACATTGAAAGCGGTCCGGATCGGCGAAACGGTCAAGGTCGTCAAGCTTCACGGCGAGGGTGCGGTCAAGCGCCGTATCATGGATATGGGGCTCACAAAGGGCGTTCAGGTCCACGTGCGCAAGGTGGCGCCGCTGGGCGACCCGATCGAGGTCACCGTCCGCGGCTATGAGCTGTCCATCCGCAAGGCCGACGCGGAAATGATCGAAGTGGAGTAAGTTCTGCCGGGGACAGCCCCGTTTTTTCAGGCACTACAGTTAGCTGACGCTAATTTCGGAAAGAGAGGAATTTAGGAGATGGATTTAAGAATCGCCCTTGCGGGCAACCCGAACTGCGGTAAAACCACGCTGTTCAACGCGCTCACCGGCTCCAACCAGTTCGTAGGCAACTGGCCGGGCGTAACGGTCGAGAAGAAGGAAGGCAAGCTGAAAAAGCACAGCGGCGTTATCATCACGGACCTTCCCGGCATTTATTCCCTTTCTCCCTATACGCTGGAGGAAGTCGTCGCGAGAAACTACCTGATCGGTGAGCGTCCGGACGCTATTTTGAACCTCATCGACGGCACGAACCTCGAGAGAAACCTGTACCTGACCACGCAGCTCACCGAGCTCGGCATCCCGGTTGTCGTCGCCATCAACATGATGGACGTGGTGCGCAAGAACGGCGATAAGATCAACACGGCGGAGCTCGCCCGCCAGCTCGGCTGCAAGGTCGTTGAGATCTCGGCGCTCAAGGGCACCGACATCATGGATGCGGCCGAGGCCGCCATCGACGCGGCAAAGAACACAAAGACGATCCCGATGCACACCTTCTCCGGCTGCGTCGAGCACACCATCGCGCACATCGAGGAGGCTGCGGTGCACGGCATGCCCGAGGAGCAGCAGCGCTGGTACGCCATCAAGATCTTCGAGCGCGACGACAAGGTGCTCAGCCAGTTGAACATCGATCAGAAAACGCTCGCGCATATTGAGGAAGATATCAAGGCGGCCGAAAAAGAGCTGGACGACGACGCCGAGAGCATCATCACCAACGAGCGCTACCTGTACATCGCCTCCATCATCAAGTCCTGCTACAAGAAAAAGAGCGCGGGACAGCTTTCGACCTCCGACAAGATCGATAAGGTCGTCACGAACCGCTGGCTCGGCCTGCCGATCTTTGCGGTCATCATGTTCCTCGTCTACTACATCTCGATGGTCACGGTCGGTACGGCTGCGACCGACTGGGCCAACGACGGCCTGTTCGGCGACGGTTACCACCTCTTCGGCATCGGCACCGCCGACTATGAGGAGAACGCCGAGGCCTACGGCGAAGCGATGAACGCGGTTGACGCCTTCATCGGCACCGGTGCAGAGGGCGCGGACGCGCTTTCCGAGGCGCTGGACACCGAGTCGGACACCTTTGATCCGGCGGCGGCCAAGGCTGCTCTGGACCAGTTCGCCGCGCAGTTCGCTGCGGCAGACACGGCCGACATCGACATCGAAAACGAGGAGGACCTCTCCACCGAAACCGTTACATACACGGGCGAGGACCTCGCTGCGGCTGCTCCCACACTGGACGGCTACGGCTTTGAAGAGCCCGACCCGGCCGCTTACGGCGTCTGGGTGCCCGGCATCCCGGTACTCATCGGCGACGGCCTCGCGGCTGCAAACACGCCGGAATGGCTCAACGGCCTGATCCTCGACGGTATCGTCGCGGGCGTCGGCGCGGTTCTCGGCTTCGTGCCGCAGATGCTCGTCCTGTTCCTGCTGCTCGCGTTCCTTGAGGCGTGCGGCTATATGTCCCGTATTGCCTTCGTGCTCGACCGTATCTTCCGCAAGTTCGGCCTCTCCGGCAAGTCTTTCATCCCGATCCTCATCGGCACGGGCTGCGGCATCCCCGGCATCATGGCATCGAGAACCATCGAGAACGAGCGCGACCGCCGCATGACCATCATGACCACAACCTTTATCCCCTGCGGCGCGAAAATGCCCTTCATCGCCATGGTCGCCGGCGCGATCTTCGGCGGCTCCGCTTGGGTTTCCACCTCCGCCTACTTCCTCGGCATGGCCTGCATCATCGTTTCCGGCATCATGCTGAAGAAAACAAAGATGTTTGCGGGCGATCCGGCTCCGTTCGTCATGGAGCTGCCGGCCTACCATCTGCCGACCGTCGGCAACGTGCTCCGCTCCATGTGGGAGCGCGGCTGGTCCTTCATCAAAAAAGCCGGCACGATCATTCTGCTCTCCACGATCCTCGTCTGGTTCCTCAGCTATTTCGGATTTGTGGACGGCACGTTCCGCATGCTCTCCGAGGATGAGCTCAGCTCCTCCATTCTCGCCGTCATCGGCAATGCAATCGCTTGGATCTTCGCGCCGCTCGGCTGGGGCACATGGCAGGCGACGGTCGCTTCCGTCACCGGCCTGATCGCGAAGGAGAACATCGTCGGTACGATGGGCATCCTCTACAGCGGCTCCGGCTCGGCTTATGCGAGCATCGGCGCGGCGTTTACGCCCCTCGCCGGTTACTCGTTCCTCGCGTTCAATCTGCTCTGCGCCCCCTGCTTTGCCGCAATCGGCGCGATCAAGCGCGAGATGAACTCCGCGAAGTGGACTTGGTTCGCGATCGGCTATCAGTGCCTGTTTGCCTATGCGGTCGCCCTGATGATCTTCCAGATCGGCTCCGTCTTTACCGGCGGCCTCAATGTGATCGGCCTGATCGTGGCGCTCGCGCTCGCGGCCGGCATCATCTACATGCTGTTCAAGCCCTATAAGGAATCCACAAAGCTCACAGCCACAGTGAGAGTCAAGTAAGCACGGCTCTTTGAAAGGAGGCGCTCATTATGTTTACATGGATCATTGAAAACATCGCCACAATCGTCATTTGCCTCGTACTCATTCTGATCGTCGCCGCCATTATTTACAGCATGGCGCGCGATAAGAAGAAAGGCAAATCCTCCTGCGGAGGCGGTTGTCAGGGATGCCCCATGAGCGGTTCCTGCCACAAGCACTGATGTGACACAAAGGGAGACGCAAGAGCCGCTTGCGTCTCCCTTATTTTTATTAGGAGGGAAGCCATGGAAGGCCAGAAACTGCTGACCGCCTCCCAGATACGGTATTTGCTGACGATGAAAAGGCTGGACGGCGGCGGAAACGGCGTGCGGGGCGCAAAGGTCGCCGCCGTGCTCGGCTTCACAAACCCGAGCGTACACACGATGCTCAATACCTTTCGGGATATGAACCTGATCCGCAAGACCGCCTACGGCGTCGCCCATTTTACAGACGCCGGCCGCAAGGCTGTGGACCGGTACAGCCGGTATTACGAGGCGCTGTTCCGGCTACTGGCCTCTCATTTTCCCTCGGATGCACACCTGCAGGCCGCCGTTTATGCGCTGCTTGCCGAGCTGCCCGAGGAAAGCCTCGACGCTTTCTGCGCGGAGGCGGCGGGAGGGCCGTCTGCATGCGGCAGTGCGGCCGCCCAGACGGACAGCGGCTGCCTGTAAGCCAAGACCCCAAAATTTTCAAGCGGAAAGGAACATGAATTATGACGCAGACTACCATAAAAATCGACGGCATGATGTGCGGCATGTGCGAATCGCACGTAAACGACGCCATCCGCCGCGCGTTCAACGTCAAGAAAGTCACGTCCTCGCACACGAAGGGCCAGACCGTCATCCTTGCAGAGCAGGCGCCCGACGAGGAAAAGCTGCGCGCCGTCATCGGTGAAACCGGTTACACGATCTTATCCGTCGAGCAGGCGCCGTACGAGAGGAAAGGCATGTTTTCATTCTTATACAAGTGAGATCCGCGGCGGCGCACACCGCCCCGCGAACCGTCCAGCGATTTTACAGGTGAGCCATTATGCGTACAGAAATGCAGGAACTGAATGCGGAGAAAACAGCCGCGCGGCAGAGCATGCCGGACGGCGCGGCGGGCTGCCCGATCTTCCCGGGCATTGAGATTCTCTACGACGACGTGCACGCGCAGAAATACACGATGCAGCGCACCCCCGCCGGCAATGTGTTTGAAATCACGCACTGCCGCGAGGGGCGGATCGAACGTTCCTTCCGCAAGGAGTTCTGCTACCTCTCGCCCGGCGACCTCTCCGTCGCGATGGAGTCCGACATCAGCGGCAGCGCCTATTTCCCGCTCGCGCATTACCACGGCATCCGCATCCGCATCGATCTCGACCGCGCACCGCGGTGCCTCTCCTGCTTTCTCGACGACGTGGAGGTCAGCCCGCAGGCGCTCCGCCAAAAGTTCTGCAGCGGCAATACCTGCTTCATCGCCCGCTCAAATGAGGGCATCGCGCACATCTTTTCCGAGCTGTACAACGTGCCCGACAGCATCCGCAAGGGCTATTTCAAGGTGAAGATTCTCGAGCTCCTCCTATTTCTGAGCGCCATGCCCGTGGAGGAGGCCGAAACCAAGCAGCACTTTGTATCCCGCGCGCAGGTCTCGCTGGCCAAGGCGGTCTGCACATATCTCACGGCACACATGGACTGCCGCATCCCGCTCGAGCAGCTCGCCAAGCACTTCCACGTCTCCGGCACACAGATCAAAACCAGTTTCAAGCTCGTGTACGGCGTCTCCTTTTTCGCGTACACGCGCCGGCAGAAAATGGAGGCCGCCGCCCTCATGCTCGCCGAAACCGACCGCTCTGTGCTGGAGGTCGCCGGCTGCTTCGGCTACGACAACGGCAGCAAGTTTTCGAAAGCCTTTAAGGACATTATGGGCGCGACGCCGGCCGAATACCGCGCACACGCCGCTGTAAAGCCTGCGGAATAAGCGGGCGCAAGATTGTCTGAACGGAGCCTTATCCCGTCTTTTCGGAGCGGATAGGGCTCCGTTTTCATTGGTATAATAAGCCCATCGAACGAAAGGATGCCGTCAAAGCGCCGCCGCGCTTCAGCCGAAGGCATCGCGCCAAAGGCGCTGAGTCCCCGAGCGGGGCGCGCGCCGGGCGGGTGAAGCGGCACGGCCGAAGGCAATTCTTTTTTAGACTATAGTTAGTTAAAACTAACCAACTGAAAGGAGCTGCGCACATGAGCGTTGTAATCGTCGGCGGAAACGAATGTATGACCCGCCGCTATAAGGAGCTTTGCGAGGAATACAACTGTAAAGCGAAAATCTACCCGAAGCAGGTGAGTGGCCTGAAAAACGTCGGCTCGCCCGATCTGCTCGTCCTGTTCACAAGCACTATGTCCCATAAGATGCTGCGTTCCGTGCTCTGCGCCACCAAGGGGCAGGACATCCGGATCGCGCGCAGCCACACGAGCTCGATGGCGGCGCTGAAAGGCATTCTCGAAAGCCACGTGAAGGGAGCGCTCTGCTGTGTCTGAGGAGCTTCTCGTCGCGCACTGCTCGCCGACGATGGCCGGCCTCAAAACGGGCAGTCTCTTCACCTGCCCCATGCACAGCCGGGAGGAGATCCTCGCGCGCGCACGCAGCCTCAACCGCCGGTTTGCGCACCGCGGCATGCGGGTTCTGCCGCTGAAATTCTACGCGGACCGCGCTTTGGTCTATGTATACCGCCCGGCGCGGCTGAAGCGCGACCTCGCGGATGCGCGCAGCCGGCAGATTCTCAGCGGACTCGGCTATCCCGTGGAAAGCGGCGAACACTGCATCCGCACGCTGATCGCCCGCCTGCGCGAAAGCGCGGATTTCCCGCACGAGATCGGGCTGTTCCTCGGCTACCCGCCGGAGGACGTCTACGGCTTCATGCACGAGGGCGCGCACTGTGCAAAGTGTACCGGCGCATGGAAGGTTTACGGGGATGAGCAGGCCGCCCGCTGCAAATTCGCGCAGTACCGCAAGTGCACGCGCGTGTATCGGGACTGCCTTCAAAAATACAATTCGTTTGACCGGCTCATCGTAGCTGTATCATAAATCACAAAATGCTGGAAAGGTTGGTAAACAACAATGAGTAAAGTAGCCGTCGTTTATTGGAGCGGAACAGGCAACACTGAGGCCATGGCCGCCTCTGTCGTGGAGGGCATCAAGGAAAAGGGAGCCGAGGCCGTTCTGCTCACAGCCGCGGAATTTGACGCTTCCATGATGGATAATTTTGATGCGGTCGCGTTCGGCTGCCCGTCGATGGGCGCGGAGCAGCTTGAGGAAAGCGAATTTGAGCCGATGTTCTCCGCCTGCGAGCCAAAGCTCAAGGATAAGAAGATCGCGCTGTTCGGCTCCTACGGCTGGGGCGACGGCGAATGGATGCGGTCCTGGGAAAAGGACTGTGATGACGCCGGAATCAACTTGGTCTGTGAAAGCGTCATCTGTCAGGAAACCCCTGACGGCGATACACTGGAAGCCTGCCGCGCCATGGGCAAGCTGCTGGCAGAATAAGCCCCTTCAACACACCTCTATTTTTATATCTTTCCTTATTTCCCAATCTTTCCTGAAACCTTATCTTCCTATTTTTATCTTTCCTATCTTTCCTTTTTCCCCGCCGGAGATCCGCAGGTCTCCGCTGCACTCCGGACCGGATGGGGCCGATCCGGAGTGCAAATGCCATTTTGTCTTAATCGAAAAACAGGCCGGGACTGCTGACAGCGTCCCGGTCTGTTCTCGCTCTGTTGTCTCATATTTACTATGCCGGTTCAAAGTATAGCTGATATTTGCACAAAACAGTTTTTGCTGACCCTGCCGATTTTCTGCGGTTTTTCCAAAAATAATTTTCCCCGTTGACAGGGGCGGACAACAGTGCTACGCTATGCCCATCGAAAACGGAACCGGTACACCGGTGACAGAAAGGAGACGCACCAGCATGATCGTAACTCGCTTTGGTATGATGATGTGCATGATGGACATGGGGATGATGACCATGCCCAAGCCTTTGTGCGCCTCCGCGAAAAACCTCTCCTGTGTGTAACAGTTATGCTGTTCAGAAGGGCGGAAAGCGGCGACGCTTTCCGCCCTCTTTATTTTCGCAGCAACGAAAGAAGGATATTATGATCAAGCTGGAACATATCAGCAAGACCTTTGGAGATACCGGCGATGGGGTCCACGCCGTCAAGGACGTCTCCCTTGAGATCGGAGACGGTGAGATCTTCGGCATTATCGGCTTCTCCGGTGCGGGAAAGTCCACGCTGGTCCGCTGCATCAACCTTTTAGAACGGCCCACCAGCGGCAGCATCACCGTCAACGGTCAGAAGCTGACGTGGATGGAGAAGCAGGCGGACGGCAAGTCCTGTATGCGTACCGTCTCCCCCCAGGAGCTGCGGCAGGCCCGGAAAAAGATCAGCATGATCTTCCAGGGCTTCAACCTGCTGATGCAGCGGACCTGTCTGAAAAATGTCTGCTTCCCCATGGAGCTTTCCGGTGTACCCAAGGCCCAGGCTGAGAAAAAGGCTCTGGAGCTGCTGGATCTGGTGGGTCTGAAGGAAAAGGCAGGTGCCTATCCCGCCCAGCTCTCCGGCGGCCAGAAGCAGCGGGTGGCCATCGCCCGGGCGCTGGCTACGGACCCGAAGGTGCTTCTCTGCGATGAGGCCACCTCCGCTCTGGACCCCACCACCACCAATTCCATCCTCGCGCTTTTGAAGGAGCTGAACCAAAAGCTGGGGGTCACGGTGGTCATCATCACCCACCAGATGAGCGTTATCGAGGAGATCTGCACCCGGGTCGCCATTCTGGACGGCGGCGAGGTAGCTGAGGAGGGCCGGGTGGAGGACATCTTCGCCCATCCCGCCACCGACGCGGCCCGCCGTCTGGT
>URQJ01000019.1 GCA_900549945.1 uncultured Oscillospiraceae bacterium | reverse complement strand
TTTATTAGCTGGATGTTGCCGGAGTGTTTTTCACTCAGAGTACTTATTTCTATCATTCACGCATTTCGGGCTTTCCGGCCCGACGATTCTGAGCGCGAGCGCGCATATGCGGCGGATGGAGCCGGGGCGCTACGCGGTGGAGATTGACTTGAAGCCGGCGCTCGACGACGCGCAGCTCGACCAGCGGCTGCTGCGCGACCTCGAAAAGAACAAGAACCGGAATTTCTGCAACGCGCTCGGCGAGCTGCTGCCGCAGAAGATGATCCCGGTTGTTGTGCGGCGCTCGGGAATCCCGCCGGAGGAAAAGTGCAACGCGGTCACGCGCGAGCAGCGCGCGGCGCTCCGCGGGGTGCTCAGGCGCTTTCGTGTGGAGATCTCCGGTTTCGGCCCGCTCTCCGGCGCGATCGTCACCGCGGGCGGCGTCTCCGTGCGGGAGATCGACCCGAAAACCATGCAGTCGAAGCTGGTGCCCGGCCTCTATTTTGCGGGCGAGATCATCGACGTAGACGCCTATACGGGCGGCTTTAATTTGCAGATCGCCTTTTCAACCGGCTATGCGGCCGGATCAAATCTATAAAAAGGAAGAATCACACTATGTTTGCAATTGCGATTGACGGCCCCGCCGGTGCGGGAAAAAGCAGCGTCGCGAAGGCGGCGGCCCGCGCGCTCGGCTTCATTTATGTCGATACGGGCGCGCTGTACCGCACGGTGGCGCTTCACATGCTGCGCAAGGGGATAGAGCCCGCGGATGCCGGCGCGGTTGAAGCGGCGCTTCCGGGCGTTTCGGTCGACCTGCGCCACGCGGCGGACGGCCAGCACGTGCTGCTGTGCGGCGCGGATGTGACCGACGAGATCCGCACGCCGCAGGTTTCGATGGCGGCCTCGGCCGTTTCGGCGATTCCCGCCGTGCGGAAATTCCTGTTCTCGCTCCAGACCGGCATGGCGGAGCGGTACGACGTGCTCATGGACGGGCGCGACATCGGCACGGTCGTCCTGCCGAACGCACAGGTCAAGATCTTCCTGACCGCCTCCGCAGAGGAGCGCGCGCGGCGCCGCTGTCTCGAATTGGAGCAGAAGGGCACGCCGGCCGATTATGAACAGACACTGCGGGAGATCCGCCAGCGCGATGAGCAGGACATGAACCGCGAGACCGCGCCGCTTAAGCCGGCGGCGGACAGCGTTCTGCTCGACACCTCCGATCTGGATTTCGACGGCGCTGTGCAGCGCCTGCTCGAGATCGTCCGCGAAAGGAGCTGACACCGTGGCAAAAAAAAGCAGGGGCCTTTCCTGGTGGTACTTCCTCGCAAAATACGTCATGCTGTTTTTCTTTAAGATCCTGCACCCGTACCGCATCGTCGGCCGGGAAAACATGCCGCTTTCCGGGCGGACGCTCATCTGCTCGAACCATGTGACGCTCGGCGACCCGATTTACCTCGGCTGCGCGATACCGGGGCGGCAGCTCCACTATATGGCGAAAGCGGAGCTCTTTAAAAACAAGCTGATCGGCGGCTTTCTCAAGAGTCTCGGCGCGTTTCCGATCGCGCGCGGCACGGGCGGCGCCGAGGGGATTCAGACGGCGATCCGCCTTTTGGAGGACGAGGAGGTCGTCTGCATGTTCCCTGAGGGCACGCGCTCCAAAACCGGCGAGCCGCTGAACCCGAAAACCGGCATCGCGATGCTCGCGTATAAGACGCAGTGCACGATCGTGCCGGTCGCGATCATCGGCGAGGGCGGCACGCCGCCGAAGGTGTTCAAAAGGATGGTCATCAACATCGGCAAGCCGATCCCGTTTGATTCTCTCGGGCTGACCGAGGAATCGAACATGCTGTACCGCCGCGTTTCGCGCGAGGTGTTCGAGCGCGTTAAGGCGCTGCGCGCGGAGAGCCTGGACATTATTGAGAACAGGTGGAAGCGCGTATGATCCGAGTCGCCGAAACCGCGGGCTTCTGCTTCGGCGTGAACCGCGCGGTCGAAACCGTATACGATCTTTTAAAGCAGGGCGCGCGCGTGTGCACGCTCGGGCCGATCATCCACAACCCGCAGCTCGTCGAGAGCCTGTCGGCGCGCGGCGTGCGGATTATCGAAAGCCCGGAGGAGGCGCAGGCGGGGGAGACCGTGGTGATCCGCTCCCATGGCGTGCCGCCCGCCGTGCCCGAGAAGCTGCGGGCGCTATCGGTCCCGTTTGTGGATGCAACCTGCCCGTTTGTGCAGAAAATCCACGGCCTCGTTTCCGAGAATTCCGCTGCCGGGCGGCACCTTCTGCTGGCCGGCGACGCCGGGCACCCCGAGGTGCAGGGCATTCTCGGCTGCTGCAGGGGGCCGTTTGACACGTTCACAACGGCCGAAGCGCTCGAAAAAATGTTTTGTGCGCGCCCCGAACTGGCAAAAATTCCTGTTTTTTTCTGCCAGCAGACCACTTTTAACGTAGAAGAATGGGAAAAATGTTTGTTTTTCATCAAAAAGGTATGTACAAACGCTTCCGTTTTTGATACAATATGTAATGCGACCGCGAATCGTCAGCAGGAGGCGAGAGCGCTCTCGGCGCAGAGCGACCTGATGCTTGTCGTCGGCGGCCGGCAAAGCTCGAATACCGCGAAGCTGCGCGACGTGTGCGCGGCGTCCTGCGAGACGTTTCTCATCGAAACGGCGGACGAGCTCTTCGCACTGCCTGTGGCGGGCAGGCGCAGAATTGGCATCACTGCCGGCGCATCGACACCGGCAAGCATAATAAAGGAGGTACTTGTTACCATGACAGACATCAATGAAACAAATGAGCTTAATTTTGAGGAGATGCTTGAGGAATCACTCAAGAGCTTAAATACAGACGAAAAGGTGCACGGTGTTGTAGTTGGCATTTCTCCCACCGAAGTGTATGTTGACGTCGGCAGAAAGCAGGCTGGCTTTATCCCGGCTGCTGAGCTCTCCTCGGACCCGGGCGCGAAGCCCGAGGATCTCGTCAAGATCGGCGACGAGATGGATCTTCTCATCATGAAGACGAACGATCAGGAAGGCACGATCATGCTCTCGAAGAAGCGCATCGACGCGATCAAGGGCTGGGAGGACATTGCCGCTGCGATGGACGCAGAGGAGATTCTCACCGGCAAGGTCACGGAGATCGTCAAGGGCGGCGTGATTGTCCTTTACAACGGCATCCGCGTCTTTATTCCGGCGTCGCAGGCCGTTGCCAACCGCGGCGACGATCTCGAGGTCCTCAAGGACACCGAGGTGCAGTTCCGCATCATCGAGGTGAACCGCCAGCGCAGACGCGCTGTCGGCTCCATCCGTTCCGTGCTCCGCGAGCAGAGAAAGGCCGCGCAGGCGAAGTTCTGGGAGACCGTTGAAGAGGGTCAGGAGTTCACCGGCACGGTGAAGTCGCTCACCAACTTCGGCGCGTTTGTCGATCTCGGCGGCGTGGACGGTATGGTCCATATCTCTGAACTTTCCTGGAACCGCATCAAGCACCCGAGCGAGGTCGTCTCCGTCGGCGATACGGTTCAGGTCTATGTCAAGGGTCTCGACCGCGAGAACGGCAAGATTTCTCTCGGCTACAAGAAGGCGGAGGATAACCCGTGGGAGATCCTCAGAAACGAGTATCCGGTCGGCACCGTATGCGACGCAACGATCGTCGGCATGACGACGTTCGGCGCATTTGCGAGAATCCTGCCGGGCATTGACGGCCTGATCCACATTTCGCAGATCGCCGATAAGAGAATCGAAAAGCCGCAGGATGTCCTGAAGGTCGGCGAGACGGTCACGGTCAAGATCACCGAGATCGATTTCGAAAAGAAGCGCGTTTCGCTCTCCATCCGCGCGCTCCTCGACGAGCAGGGTTCGGAAGAATAATCCATAGCACATAATAGCAGGGTGGTTCTTGCCACCCTGCTTTATATACTGGAACAGCTTTCGGAATACATAACGGATGAAGCCGCGCGGCTTTATCCACTGGAGGAACATAATTAAGATGAAGCGAGTAAAGAAACCTGTGTTTTTTATCATCGCGGCATTGATCCTCGTGCTCAGCTATACGGCGATCTTCGGCGTTTATACGCAGAACGGCGATACGAAGAATACGTGGATTAAGGGCGTCAGCGATATACGATGGGGCATCGACATTCGCGGCGGCGTGGAGGCGACCTTCAGCCCGGCGGACGGCATTGATGCGACGGCGGAGCAGCTTGAGGCGGCCAAGGCGATTATCGAGCTGCGCATGGTGTCCAAGAGCATCACGGACTACGAGATCTATACGGATGAGGCGAATGACCGGATTATCGTCCGCTTCCCGTGGCGGAGCGACGAGTCGAGCTTCGACCCTGAGACGGCGATTGAAGAGATTTCCGCAACGGCGCTTCTGACCTTCCGCGAGGGCATGGAGTACGAGACCCAGACGACGGACGACGCGGGCAATATCGTTTATGAAACGCCGAAGGGAACGACGGCGGAGAACGTTATCCTTGAGGGCAGCGACGTCACCGAGGCGGTGCCGGTTATGCAGCAGGATTCCACCACCGGCAGCTACACCTACGCGATTTCCCTGACGCTCTCGGAGGAGGGCACGAAGAAGTTTGCCGACGCGACGGAGCGCCTTAAGGGCAAGACGATTTCAATTTGGATGGACGACATCATGATCTCTTACCCGACGGTCAACGCGGTCATCACGGACGGCAAGGCCTCGATCACCGGCAACTTCACGGCGGAAAGTGCCTCGGAGCTTGCCGCGAAGATTCAGGGCGGCGCGCTTCCGTTTGCGCTTGAGACCTCGAACTTCAGCACGGTGAACCCGACGATCGGCATGAAGTCGCTGGACGCCATGATGGTGGCGGGCGTGATCGCCTTCGGCGTGATCGGCGTTTTCATGATCCTCGTGTTCCGCCTGCCGGGCTTTGTGGCGATGCTGACGCTGCTCGGTCAGATGGCGATCACCTTTGCGGCAGTTTCCGGCTTTTTCCCGTTTGCGAACAGCTTCACGATGACGCTGCCGGGTATTGCGGGCATCATCCTTTCGATCGGCGTGGGCGTCGATGCGAACATCATCACGGCAAGCCGCATCAAGGAAGAGCTTGCAACCGGCAAGACGCTCGACGGCGCGATCCAGCGGGGCTGCTCGAACAGCCTGTGGTCGATCATCGACGGCAACATCACGATCATGATCGTGGCGCTGATGCTGATCGGCGTGTTCGGCCCGTCGAATATCCTCTCGCAGCTTTTCGGCGCGTCCACAACCGGCGCGATCTATTCCTTCGGCTATACGCTGCTGGTCGGCGTGATCGGCAACTTCATTATGGGCGTTTTCTTCTCGCGCCTGATGATCAAGTCTCTCTCCGGCTTCAAGCCGCTTCGCAAAAAATGGCTGTTTGGAGGTTCGGATAAGGCATGAAAAAGTTTAACATCGATTTTTACAAGAACAAGAAAATTTTCTTTGCCGTTTCGATTGCCCTGCTCGTGATCGGCCTTGTCTGCACGATTGTGATCGGCCCGAAGCTCGATTTGCAGTTTGCGGGCGGCGCGATGATCCGCTACTCAGTGGACGGCGACGTCGATTCCAACGAGATCGCGTCTCTGGTGCAGGAGGCCACGGGCCGTAATGTTTCCGTTGCGACAAACCAGAGCCTCAGTGAGGAGGGCTATCAGGTCACGGTGTCCTTTGCGGGCAACGAGGCCGTTTCGCTGGAGGAGCAGCAGGAGATCGCGCAGACGCTTTCCGATGCGTATGCGGACCGCACCTTTGCCGTTGTGGAATCCAGCTCTGTGGACCCGACGATGGGCGCGCGCTTCTTCCAGAAGTGCCTCGTCTGCATGGTGATTACGTTTGTGATTTTGCTCGTGTACATCGCGCTGCGCTTCCGCAAGATCGGCGGCCTTTCGGCTGGCGTGACGGCGATTATCGCACTGCTGCACGACGTGCTGCTCGTTTTCTTTGCGTTTGTCATTTTCGGCTTCTCGATCAATGATATTTTTATCGCCGTGATCCTGACCATCCTCGGCTACTCGCTGAACGATACGATCGTCATTTACGACCGTATCCGTGAGAACCGCAGGCTGGAGCCGACGAAGAGCGTGGACGCGCTGCCGGGCATCGTGAACAAGAGCCTCAACCAGACGATGACGCGCTCGATCCTGACGTCGCTGACGACGTTCCTCGCGCTGCTTGTCATCTATATTGTGGCGGCGGCCTACGGCCTGACGACGGTCAAGACCTTCGCACTCCCGATGATGGTGGGCGTTGTGGTCGGCTGTTACTCCTCGATCTGCATTGCGGCGCCGCTCTACACGGTTTGGGCGGTTCACAAGGCAAAAAAGAAGTGAGAAAATAGAAAATCCGGAAAGGCCGATCGGCTTTTCCGGATTTTTTGTGCTTTCTGTTCCTTTATCCTAAGGAGAGCGCTGCGCGTACTCTTGAAGCGGGGCTTATTCCTTGCCCGTGAGCAGCCACATCACGTCCACGTCGAGGATTTCCGCGAAAGCGAGCAGCTCGACGTCGGTCACGATGCGCAGCTGCCCTTCGAGCTTTGAGAGGGCGGAGGCGTTGAGATCGACACCGCGCACCTGCAGCTGTGCAAGCAGTTCTTTCTGCTTCATGCCGCGGGTACGGCGTGCGGCTTCGATGCGCGCCCCGATCAGATTTTTATCGCCGAGTGCTTTTTTTCGGATGCGCATGCGAACGCCGCCTTTCCGTTTGTGATACAAAGTTATTATACGCGAAGGCAGAGGGAAAATCAATTGAAAAATCTCAAATGCGCATAATTTCCTGTTTTTTCGGAAAAATAATTGTAGGCATAAAAATAAGAATCACTATTGATTTTTAGAGAATCCTGTATTATAATGGAAATAAAGAAAATTCCATTTCCCGGGAAATGACGCTGCGGCGAAATGCCCGCGATGCGCGAAAGGACCGGGAAATGCTGTACCGCAGTTTTCTGCCTGCATGAGAAAGGGACTGGTGAATGAAAATGTATTGTACAAAAAAGATTCGGGAGGATCTCGTCTGGGTCGGCGGCAACGACCGTCGTCTCGCCATGTTTGAGGGCGTCTACAGCGTGCCGCAGGGCGTTTCCTACAACTCGTATCTGCTCAAGGACGAAAAGACCGTGCTGTTCGATACGGTCGATAAGGCTGTGAGCGGCGTATTCTTTGAGAACGTCGAGCACGAGCTCAACGGCCGCCCGCTTGATTATATCGTGGTGCACCACATGGAGCCCGACCACTCCGCCACGCTGCAGGAGCTTGTCGCGCGCTATCCGCAGGTAAAGATCGTCTGCAACACAAAGATTGTCGGCATGATCAAGCAGTTCTTCACTTTCGATATTGACGCCTACGCCCATGTTGTCGCGGAGGGCGACGTGCTGGAAACCGGCCGCCACAAGCTCACGTTTGTGATGGCGCCGATGGTGCACTGGCCGGAGGTTATGGTCTCTTACGATATGACCGATAAGATTCTTTTCTCGGCCGATGCGTTCGGCAGCTTCGGCGCGCTGAACGGCGCGATTTTCGCCGATGAGGTCGATTTCGAGCGCGATTATCTCGACGAGGCGCGCCGCTATTACACGAATATCGTCGGCAAATACGGCACGCAGGTCCAGACGCTGCTGAAAAAGGCCTCCGGCCTCGACATCCAGATGATCTGCCCGCTGCACGGGTTTGTCTGGCGGCGCAATATCGGCGACTTCATCGGGAAATACCTGCTTTGGAGCAGCTACAAGCCGGAGAAGAACGGCGTCATGATCGCGTATGCGTCGGTTTACGGCAATACGGCCATGGCGGCGGAGATCCTTTCCAGCCGCCTGCGCGACCGCGGCGTGGAAACCGTAATGTTTGACGTCTCGGTCACGCCGGCCTCCGAGATTATCGCGGCGGCTTTCCGCTGGAGCCATCTGGTCTTTGCCTCGACGACCTATAACGCCGGGATCTTCGTCACGATGGAGGCGCTGATCTCCGACCTCGTCGCGCACAACATTTCGAACCGCAAGGTCGCGCTGATCGAGAACGGCTCGTGGGCGCCGACCAGCGGCAACCTGATGAGGAAGCAGCTCGAAAAGTGCGGCGGCGTCACGTTCATCGAAAAGACCGTGTCGATCCGCTCCGCCGTTAAGGCGCAGAACCTTGAGGAACTGGAAGCACTGGCTGAAACGATTGCCGCCGATATGCCGAAAACGCATGCGGAGGCGGCCGAAACGGCCGCGAGCGGCGGCGAAATCGACGTCAACGCGCTGCTCAAGGTGCCGTACGGCCTCTATGTGCTGACGGCGCGCGACGGCGGCCGCGACAACGGCTGTATCATCAACACCGTGATGCAGGTCACAAATACGCCGAACCGCATCTCGATCGCGGTCAATAAAAATAATTTCACGCACGATATGATCCTGCGCACGGGGCTTTTTAACATCTCCCTGCTCAGCGAGGAAGCGCAGTTCGACGTGTTCAAGCGCTTCGGCTTTGTGAGCGGCAAGGATACCGATAAGTTTGCCGGCGATGCGTCGTCGCCGCGCACGGCGAACGGGCTGCGCTACATTGCAGAGGCCGTCTGCGCGGTGATTTCCGGCAAGGTTCTGCAGGCCGTGGACTGCGGCACGCACACGCTCTTCATCGCCGACGTGACCGAGGCTGTCACGCTTTCCGACGTGCCCTGCGTCACCTATCAGTTCTACTTCGACCACATCAAGCCGAAGCCGGTCGTCACGGAGAAAAAGACTGGGTATGTCTGCAAGATCTGCGGTTATATCTATGAGGGCGACCCGTTGCCGGCGGATTTCATCTGCCCGCTCTGCAAGCACGGCGCGGCGGATTTCGAAAAGCTCCAGTAATTTCGAAATAAAACCGAGGCGGCCCGAAACGGCTGCACACAAAAGGGCGGAGGCTTGTGCTTCCGCCCTTTCTGCATCCTGCGGCAGGCAGGGGGGCGGTCAGGCGCTTCGGCGAAGCATCCGTGGGGAAGCGGATACAGGGTAAAATGCGCTGGACAAACCGTGGCGAAGCCTGTATACTGATTGCAGAAAGGCGGTGGATGCAAAAATGCAGGCTGTTCGAGGTAACGGCCCGGTGCAGACGATCTGACGGCGGATTGCATCGGGCATAAAAAGGGCCGTCCTGTCCTGCACCGGTTTCATAATGGCATCAAATTATGAAAGGGAGCGGAAAAATTGGAGACACGAAAGGAACAGTGGCTGCGCGAGGAACGTGCGGCGCATATACATGGGTGGGATTTTTCCCACATCGCGGGGCGGTACGAGGAGGATGGGGATCTGCCGTGGGATTACGAGGCGGTTGTGCGCGCATATCTGCGGCCGGCTAAACGCCTTCTGGACATTGATACGGGCGGCGGGGAATTCCTCCTGACGCTGCGCCACCCGCCTGAAAACACGAGCGCAACCGAGGGCTATCCGCCGAATATCGCGCTTTGCCGGTCGGTTTTGCTGCCGCTCGGCGTCGATTTCCGCGCGGCCGACGATGTTTCAAGGCTGCCGTTCGGCGACGCGTCGTTCGACATAGTCGTCAACCGACACGGCGATTTCGACGCTGCAGAGCTGCACCGCATTTTAAAGCCCGGCGGGATCTTCATCACGCAGCAGGTCGGCGCGGAAAACGACCGCGGCTTGGTGGAGCTGCTCCTGCCCGGCACAAAAATGCCGTATCCGGAGCAGTATCTCGACAAGGTGTGCGCGCGGTTTGCACGCGCCGGCTTTGAGCTTCTGCGGGGCGAGGAGGCGTTTTCCAGCATTCGCTTCTACGATGTGGGCGCGCTGGTCTGGTTCGCAAAGATCATCGAGTGGGAATTTCCGGATTTTTCAGTCGGGCGCTGCCTCGGCCGCCTGTATGATGCGCAGCGGATTCTCGACGCCAAGGGCGTGCTGGAGGCCGCAACCCACAGGTTCCTCTTGGTCGCGCAAAAGCCGCCGGCAGAAAAGGCGGTGCTGCCGCACCGAACAATATAAATGAAGAAAGAGCTGCTTCGGTCTGTGCCGGGGCAGCTCTTTTCGCTTAGGTCTCGTCTGTGGGGGCTGTGTGGTCTGGCGTGTCGGCCGCCACGCCGGACTTTGAGCGCCGGTAGGCGAGCGGCGTCATGCCGAATTTCCGCTTAAAGACGGAATAGAAATAGTTCGTATTCAAAATGCCGATGGCTTCGCTGATCTGACTGATCGGCAGCTTCGTTTCCTCGAGAAGCTGCACGGCCTTTTTCATGCGGGTGTTCGTCAGGTAGTCGTTGAAGGAATACGTCGTGTGCGCCGTAAAGATTTTGCCGAAGTAGGCGGGAGAGAGGCCGACCATGTCGGCAAGCATCCGCAGGGAGAGGTCGGGGTTCGCGTAATTCTTGTCGATGTACTGGCGCGCCGTCTCCGCGGCCTGCTCGTTGCCGTAGCGGCGGCTCAGACTCAGGTGGCGGGTGAGGATCGTGATGAACTCCATGCACTTTAAGCGCAGCATGTAGACATTCGGCAGGCTGCGGTTGATCTCGTTGAGCTTGTCGATCAGGAGGCGGTACGTGTCGTCGTCCGAGAAGGTGGAGGAAAAGCTGTCCATCAGCGTCATCATCACGTGGTTGAAATAGGTGATCGCGGTCACGAAGCTTACGTTGTTCATATAGGAGAGCGCGAGGTCGAACTCCTGCGAGCAGGCGTCGAGGTCCTCGCTGCGGATGTGCTCGGCGAGCTTGATGTGCAGCTTGTTGTGGTACTGGTTGAGGTTCATCGTCTGGGAAACCTCGTCGGCAAAGAACACCTTGCCGTGATTGCGGATGGCGGAGGATTCGAGCGCAATGGTGGTCGCCTCGTAGCACATGTTGATGTTGTCGGCTGTCTCCACGATGTTGCCGACACAGATCGTCGTCTCCATATCAAATTCTTCGGCCATCACGTCCACGATCCGGTGCAGCTCGGTATCCATGCGCTTCGGGTACTCGTTTCGGCGCAGCGGGAGCAGCACGGCGAGCATGTTTTTCGAGTTTCGGTAGGTGGAAATGCTGCCGAAATGCCCGGCAACCTCGCTGACGATGTTTTCCAGCGCATAGCTGCAAATGAAATAGTTGGAATCGTCCGGGCCGAGCGCGTTCTCGCGCGATACGCAGTTGACCATGATTATGCAGTAATACGGGGCGAGCAGGTTGATGCCGAATTTCTGGTATACCTCGAGGTGGTTCGGGATCTGCGCCGATTCGCCGTGCAGAAGCCGCTGCAAAATGCGCTTTTTGGAGTCGGAATAGGAGGAGATCAGCCCCTGCTCGAGCTTGTCGGCTTTCGCGTACATCTCGGAAAACGCGCGGCTGAGCTGGTCGAGCTCGTTGCCGGCGCGGCGGTCTGTCGAGGGCTTTTTGACGTAGTTGCGGTAGAGCACCTCGATCGGCGCGGAGAGGCGCGCGCTGGTGCGGTAGGAAATAATGGTGCCGACGGCCAAAACGACGAGGCCGGAAAGCAGCGTGAGCACGGCAATCTGCGGCAGGCCGCTGAAAATATTTGAATAGGGGACGATATTCAAAATCGTAAAGCCCGAGGTATCGGAGCGCGCGTAGGTGACGAGCGCGCTCGTTCCGTCGCCGAGCGTCTGGGAGAAGGAGCCGGAGGTGCCGGTCAGCTCCGGAAGTGCGTCGACGTCAAGGCTGATGTAGGTGGACTGCGTAAAGCTCTGCGCATCGTCGTAGACGGTGTTGGAGGAAAAGACGTGACCCTCCCGGTCGAGCAGAAGAACCTGCTGAAAGCCGTTCGTCGTGCGCAGATTGCTGATAGCCTGCGAGAAATAGCCCTCATCCACGTCGATGACCGCGAGATCCGGCTCGCCGGAGTTGCGCACCTTGAGCTCGAAGATAAAGGAATAGACGTATTTCGTTTTCATCTGCTGCGTCGCGTAGTTCGCACCGATCAGCCGCAGCGTGCAGGCGTCACCGTACGGGTCGGAGAGCAGGTCGTAATAGTATTCGATGTCTGCGTCCGTGAGGAAATCTGCCGTCGAGCTGGAAACAAAACGGTTCGAGGCGGAATTATAGAAGCTGACATACCGCACGTAGGGGTTTGCCGTCTGCATTTCGCGCAGCTTGATGACCGCCGAGGTCTCCTTCAGCCGGTCGAAGCTGGTGGAGGCGAGGCAGCTGTTCGTCGAGGCGCTTTGCAGGATCTGGTTGCTCACGGAGCGCATCTGCTCGTAGAGCAGGTTCGTCATCTCGCAGACCTGTTCGAGCTGCCCGATCGAGTACGCCTTCGAGGCGCTGATCTGCATATTGGAGTAAAGGGAAAACACGATGACGACAACAAGGGCGATGGTCAGGGAAATGACGCAGAAAAAACTGATGAGATAGCGCTTGAATAGCTTATTTGTCGATTTTACCTTCAAAAAATCGTCCTCCCATTATTGGCAGCAGCGTCTGCGGACAGCGCTGAAAAAATGCACAGAAATAAAAGTCAGAACCTGTATGAATTTATAATAAACTATTTTTCGAAAAAAAACAAGGCCGAAAACTCAGAAAATGTCTGGCAGTACGGCGAAAAACAGGACGAAAGCGGCGCCAAATCAAATTTGTGCATAAAGTCGCAAAAAATGAAGTTTACAAAAAACCCAGAAAATTCTGAATAAAACTAAAAAATGGAGTTAACGTGAAAAAGAGCAGTTTACAGATTATTCACAAAATGTTATGATACAAACGAACAGTTGAGAGCGCCCCGGGCGGCTGAAATCTGTGCGGCTTGCACGATGTACAGGCCGGCGCGCATCTCGCAGAAAGGGTGATTGCAGACATGAGTAAGGCGTCAGCGTTGGTTGATGTCGGAAAGAAAAGGGTGAACCCGCTTCGGGAGCTGTGGCAGAATAAGTTTTTGTATCTTCTGGCGCTGCCGGCGATCGCGTACACTTTCATTTTTTCGTACCTCACTTTGCCGTACATTGTGATTGCGTTTGAAAAATTCAATTACAAAACCGGCATTATGAGCCCGTTTGTCGGTCTCAAAAACTTCGAATACTTTTTTAAATCGAGCTGGGCGTGGACCGTTACGCGCAACACGCTCGTCATCAACATCCTGTTCCTCTTGGTGGGCACGGTATGCGCCGTGCTGCTTGCCATCGTGCTCAACGAGGTCAAGGCGAAGAAGTTCCTCAAGGCCTCCCAGTCCATGATGCTTTTCCCGTATTTTATTTCCTGGGTTATCGTCAGCTACATGCTGCAGGGCATCCTCGGCACGGATACGGGCCTCATCAACAACATGATCGTGGCGGGCGGCGGTTCGCGCATCAACTTCTATTCGACGCCGAGCTACTGGTACCCGATCCTCCTGCTCCTCAACATTTGGAAAAACACGGGATACAACACGATCGTTTACCTTGCAGCGATTACGGGCATCGACGAGGGCCTCTACGAGGCGGCATACATCGACGGCGCGACGCGCTTCAAGCGGATCATCTACATCACGATCCCGCTTTTGACCCCGACCATCTGCATCATGACGCTGATGTCGGTCGGCCGCATCTTCTACGGCGACTTCGGCATGCTGTACGCGATCATCCGCGACAACAGCTCGCTGATGCCGATCGCGGAGGTCATTGACACATACGTGTACCGCACGTTTAAGAACACGGGCGACCCGAGCCTTTCCATGGCGATCGGTCTCTATCAATCCATCGTGGGCTTCATTCTGGTCTTTATGGCCAACTGGATTGTCAGGAAGAAGTTCCCCGAAGGCGCACTGTTCTGATCAGGAAAGGAGTTGCTCTATGAACAGCACGGTTATGGCGGCGCGGCCGTCAATGCCAAACAATAAAATCAAGCGGAGCACAGGCGAAAGCATCGGCACGTTCTTTATTTATCTGATCGTGTTCCTGTTCGCGGTGATGTGTATCCTGCCGTTTATTCTGGTTATCATCGTTTCCTTCTCGAGTGAGAAATCGATCACGCTGAACGGCTATTCCTTCTGGCCGAGCGAATGGTCTGCGGCGGCGTACAAGATGCTCTTTCTGCCGTCCTCCGCAGTGCCGCAGGCGTATTTCGTCACCGGCATTTCCACGGTTTTCGGCACGATCGTCGCCTCGTTCATCACGTTCGGCGCAGGCTACACGCTCGCGAACCGTTCCTGCCGCTACAGGGACGGCCTCTCGCTCTATTTCTACGTGACGATGGTCTTTTCGGCCGGCCTTGTGCCGTGGTACATGATGTGCAAGTCCCTCGGGTGCTTCGACAATATCTGGGCGCTGATTGTCCCGTCCCTGATGTTCAACCCGTTCAATATGTTCCTCGTGCGCAATTTTGTGCGCGGCATCCCGGCAGAGCTCAACGAATCGGCCAAGATCGACGGCGCGGGCGAGGTGCGCATCGCGTTCTCGATTTTCTTCCCGCTCTGCCTGCCGGTTCTCGCGACGATCGCGCTCTTCTATGCGATCGGCTACTGGAACAACTACTTCAACGCCGTCATGCTGGTCAACGACGAGGATTACTACAGCCTGCAGATGCTGCTGTTCAAGATCCAGTCGGAGATCACGGCGCTCAGCAAGCTCTCCGCCGGCGCAACGCAGTCGGCAAACCCGCCGAAGGAGAGCTTTAAGATGGCGACCTCCGTCATCACGATGGGCCCCATCATCATCCTCTATCCGTTCCTGCAGAAATACTTCGTCAAGGGTATGGTCGTCGGCGCGGTCAAGGGTTAATTCAGGTATTTGCGGCGCAGGCCGATTTATCAAATACAAATTCATTTCAAGGAGTGAAGTAAGCAATGAAGAAAACGAAGAAGCTGTTGGCTCTCCTTCTCGCGCTGGCTCTGATGGTTACAGCGTTCGCCGCCTGCTACGGCGGAACGGGAGAGGACACGGCCTCTGACAGCAGCACCGGCAGCGCAGCCGCGGATAACGGCGACGACGGCGAGACCGCAGATGACGGCACGGTTCATCCGATGCGCATCGTGCAGCCCGGTACGCTGTGCGAAGACTATGACACCGGCATTGCGGCTGTCAACGAAAAGCTGCTCGAGGACGGTGTGAACATCGAGGTTTCCATGACGCGCATCCCGTGGGACGCCTACGCGGAGAAGCTGAACCTCATGCTGACGACCGGCGAGGAGTTCGAGCTGCTGCATGTCATGCAGGACGTCAAGAACCTGTCCTCCATCGCCGGCATGGGCGCGATCATCTCGATCGACGAGCTGATGGAAAAGTATCCGGACCTCTACAATAAGTTCACCGAAACCGAGTGGCTCGGCACGCTCTACAACGGCGAAAAGTACGCGGTTCCGTGCTACTGGAGAACGTTTGACAACGTCATGTCCTACATGACCTACCGCTCCGACGTTGCCGAGGCGGTCGGCTACGACGAGTTCCCGGAAACTACCGAGGAAATCATCGACCTGATGAAGAAGTCGCAGGATTACATCGTGGAGGAAACCGGCGCGAAGGCGTACAGCTGGATGCACCAGAATCAGGATACGGCGCACTGGCTGCACAGAAGCTACGATACCTATCCGTTCTACGTGGAAAACAGCCTTGGCATCGTTCTGATCCGTCAGGACGGCACGGTCGATTCCTTCTATGAGTCCGAGGAGTTCAAGCAGGATGCGGACACCTACTATGAGATGTATCAGGCCGGTCTGATCGACCCGGATATCCTCAACAGAGATTCCCAGAAGAAGTACGACGACGCGAAGTTCGGCGCAATGCTCCCGTCTCAGACGTTCGACCCGAATCAGGGCGTCACGATGCAGGAGAACGGCGTGGAGGGCGCTGAAGTTAAGTGGGTGAGAAGCTTCTCCGAGGATACGCCCGATATGATCTATACCTATGTGCAGAACCTGAATGCGATCTCCGCGACGGCAGAGGACCCGGAATCCGGCCTCAAGTTCCTCAACTGGCTGTATGCCTCCGAGGAGAACCACAACCTCTACCACTACGGCATCGAGGGCACGCACTACACCATGACCGGCGACCACAGAATGGAGCAGGTCAAGGGTGAGGACGGCAACGCGATCTACGACATGACGACGTGGATGACGGGCTACCTGCCGTACATGAACTATGCGTACAACTCGACGGACGATTATATCGATTACTCGACGTACAAGTCCGAAAACTACGTGATCTCGCCGGCAGCCGGCTTTATCTTCGACGCGACGAACGTCCAGAGCGAGCTGACGAACCTCCAGACCGAGATCATCGCCTCGATTTACCCGATCAAGGTCGGCATGGTTCCCTATGAGGAGAACATCGACGCCGCGATCGAGAAGCTGAAGGCGGCTGGCCTCGATACCTACCTCGAGGAGTACAGAACCCAGTTTGCGGCTTACCTTGAGGCGAACCCGAGCGCGCTCGAAAACGCGAAGGGCACGACCGAGGGCTGATTCAGAACCTAATAGACAGAATTGCGGGGACGCAGGACACAGGCTCCTGCGCCCCTGCGGCTTTTAGCGCGGGAGAGATGGACAGCGGCGGGCATCCGTGATAAATTGTTCCATAAAGCGCACAGCAAAAACAAGGAAAAGGAATGGAAACAAAAATGCTTGATATTACAAAATTCGGCGCAGTCGGCGACGGCGCCGCGCTCAACACGGAAAGCATTCAGGCGGCGATCGACGCCGCGGCCAAAACCGGCGAGACGGTGTGTGTGCCCGGCGGCGTTTTCCTCACCGGCACACTGAACCTGCACGGCGTATCGCTGCATCTCGAGGCCGGCGCGGTGCTGAAGGCCTCCGAAAATCTCGCGGATTATCCGCCGCAGGACTACGTGCACAACGAGCTCGGCGTGCTGCGCGCGATGATCGTGAACCTCGGGTACGACAATGTGACGATCGACGGCAGCGGTACGATCGACCTTTCCGGCAAATCGTTCTACGACACATCGGTCAAGAATGTGCCAGAGAGCCGCGTGCCGTTCACGCAGGCGCAGGTCGATGAGTGCACGTACCCGATCGGCACGCGCCCGAGCCAGTGCATTTTCTTCCACAATTCGAAGAACGTCACGCTGCGCGGCATCCGCGTGATCGACGCACCGTGCTGGACGCTCAGCTTCAACGAGTGTGAGAATGTAAAGGTGCTTGGCCTTACAATTGATACGGACCGCAACGTGCCGAACGACGACGGCATCCACTTCTGCAGCTGCAAGGGCGCGATCATTTCGGACTGCAACATCTCGAGCGGCGACGACTGCATCGCGCTTTCCGGCATCACGAACTGGGGCAAGCCCTGCGAGGACATCGTCATCACGAACTGCGTACTGCGCTCCTGCTCGAAGGCGATCGTCATCGGCTACATTTACAGCCATATCCGCAACGTGACGATCTCGAACTGCATCATCAAGGAGAGCAACCGCGGCCTGTGCTTCATGTGCAACGACGAGGGCGCGCTGGTCGAGAACGTGCGCGTTTCAAATATGATTATTGAAACGGCGATCCGCGCGGGCAACTGGTGGGGCAACGGCGAGCCGATCTTTATGATGGCTGTCAAGCACGACTACCACATTCCGGTGGAGCAGAACCCGCACCGCGAGACGGACTGCGCGATTCGCAACGTTCACATCGACGGCGTGACCTGCGTCGGCGAGAACGCAATGGGCGTTTTTGGCGCCGAGGGCAGCATCCGCGAGGTGGAACTGCGCAACATCGATTACACGCGCGTCCCGTCGAAGAATCTCGCGCTCAAGGGCGAGACGTTTGATTTTGCACCGGGCCGCGTGGCGCTCGAGGTGCCTGCGGACTGCGGCCTCTATATCGGCGGCGCGGACGTGAAGGTCGAGAACGTCAACACGCGCGCGTGGTCGGTGATCCGCGCCTGAGGTATATGTGTTTGCCGCACGGCGCCGGCATTCGAACCGCGTAAAGGTAAATAGCTTGTCGTGCACAGTGTAAAGGTGAACTGCTTTTCGCGCGGCCCGGAATGCGGGGCATATACGAAAAGCAAAAGAAAAGGCCGGGAGCCGTTGGATCAAATCCAGCGGCTCCCGGCCTTTGTCCTGTTTTCAGCGGTCCACGAGGTCGTTGTCCCGGAAGAACAGGGAGATGCACCAGAGGGCGGCGATGCCCACCAGCGTGTAGATGATGCGGCTCAGGATGGCGTCCTGTCCGCCGAAGATCCATGCGACGAGATCGAACTGGAAGATGCCGATCAGGCCCCAGTTGATGCCGCCGATGATCGTGAGGATGAGCGCGATAATATCCAGCATAAAATTATCTCCTTTACTTTGCGTTCTGGAGATAGTATGGCCGGACACACGGCGTTCATACAATTTACAGAAGATTCCTTAAAAAAATCAGTTCTTGAGGCTCTGCAGGGGCGCGGGGATACGGCCGCCGCGCTGTACGAATACGGCGGGCGATTTCGCGTTGACCTCCATCACGGGGCCGCTGCCGAGCAGGCCGCCGAAATTGAGCTCGTCGCCGACGCTTTTGCCTATCGCGGGGATCAGGCGAACAGCCGTCGTTTTCGAGTTGACCATGCCGATCGCCGCCTCATCCGCGATGATGCCGGAGATTACTTCCGGCGTGATGTCGCCGGGGACGACGATCATGTCGAGGCCGACGGAACAGACGGCGGTCATCGCTTCCAGCTTGGTCAGGCTCAGGGCGCCGGTCC
>URQJ01000018.1 GCA_900549945.1 uncultured Oscillospiraceae bacterium | reverse complement strand
GGTCGTTGAGGCGCTCCGGCAGATGGGCGTGCGGAAAACCGTGATGCTGACCGGCGACAGCGAGCGCACGGCCGCGGCGATTGCGGCGCAGGTCGGCGTGGACGAGTACCGCTCCGAGGTGCTGCCTGAGGACAAGGCCGAATACATCGAGCGGGAGCGTGCCGCAGGTCATACGGTCATCATGCTGGGCGACGGCATCAATGATTCCCCCGCGCTTTCGGCGGCAAACGTCGGTATAGCCGTCAGCAACGGCGCGGCGATTGCCCGGGAAATCGCCGACGTCACGATTTCAGCGAACGACTTGTATGAGATTGCTGTGCTGCGCGCGCTCGCCCAGCGGCTTATGCGCCGGATCCGCTCGAACTACCGCATGGTGATCGGCTTTAACGGCGCGCTGATCGGGCTCGGCATGCTCGGCATTGTGCAGCCCGCCGTCTCAGCGACGCTGCACAATCTTTCTACGCTCGGGATCAGCCTGCGGAGCATGACGCGGCTGATGAACGGCGCAGATTCGGAGCAGCACGGTAAAGCGCAGTAAGGGCGCGGATCAGAGTATTCGGTAAAATTTATAAAAAACGAAAGCAGGGTGAATACCGGCGCCGCCGGAGCCACCCTGCTTTTTGCTTGCAGAGAAAGCGGGGGCTGCCGGCGATCAAAGGCTGAGACGAAACTGTCGCTTTGAAGAATACAGGTACAGGCATAGCCAAGCTGCCGATACGGGCCGCCGGGGCGGAGGGGAAATCCTCCGGCTTCGGCGGCTTTTTGTTTTTTTACGGGGGAGCTGCGTGCCGAAAAGGAGGTTTTACGGCGGCGGATGCGGCCCGAGTTTGCAGGAAGTGGAGCAAAAATGAAATAAAAATTGGCAAAAAATGTTAAATAATCATAAATCCAGCCATTTCGTTTGCAGCGCGGATTTTTTATAATAAAGGGCAAAGAAAGGCCGGATACCCTGCACGGACTGATCCGGACCGCGCGGCCTCGGGCATTCCGGGTGCCGGGCCGCGCGGGGGCGATGCGGAGAAAGGATGATGAGAGATTATGACAGCAAAGGCAGTGGAAAAGGAACGGAGAGCATGGCAAACGAGGGCCCTGCGCGCCTGCAAAAGCATCCGGCGGAACTGGGGGCTGTATTTGCTGCTGCTTCCGGCGGTGGTGCTGCTGTTCTGCTTCAATTACCTGCCGATGTACGGCGTGCAGATCGCGTTTAAGGATTTCACCCCGGCGAACGGTATTGAGGGCAGCCCGTGGGTGGGCTTTGAAAATTTCCAGACGTTTTTCAACTCCTACCAATCGAAGAACCTGATCTGGAACACGATTACGCTGAGCCTGTACAGCTTGGTTGCCGGCTTTCCGTTCCCGATCTTTCTGGCGCTGATGATGAATCAGATCCGTGCCAAGCGCTTTAAGCAGACGCTGCAGGTGGTCACATACCTGCCGCATTTTATTTCCACCGTTGTCATGGTGGGCATCATGCTGATTTTGCTCTCCCCGAGCAACGGCATCTACGGCAATCTGGCGCATGCGCTGGGCATCCAGAATCCGCCGAACATCATGGGGCAGGCCGGTGCGTTCCAGCACATCTATGTGTGGAGCGACGTTTGGCAGCACGCGGGCTGGGACAGCATTATCTACATTGCGGCGCTGGCGGCCATCGACCCCTCCCTGTATGAGGCGGCGACCGTAGACGGCGCGAGCAAGCTCCAGCGGCTGATCTACATAGACCTGCCGTTTTTGATTCCGACCGCCGTGATTTTGCTGATTATGCGGGCCGGCAATGTCATGAACCTCGGCTTTGAAAAGGTCTACCTGATGCAAAACCCCCTGAACACCTCAGTCAGCGAGGTCATCTCCACCTATGTGTACAAGATCGGCATGATCAGCAACCAATACAGCCTGTCTGCGGCGGTAAACCTCTTCAACACGGTCATCAATTTTGTGCTTCTGGTGCTGGTCAACGGCGTTTCGAAGAAGCTGGGAGATACGAGCTTATGGTGAGCGGAAAGCAGACAAGGCGAAATTTCACGGAGAGAGGCGGCTGGTTTATATGACACAGGCAATGGCAAAAGGAAAGGGGCAGGCAAGCGGCAGGGATATCGCCTTCAACATATTCCTGTATGCGCTGAGCGGCATCATTCTGCTGGCGATCGCCTACCCGCTGTATTTTATCATCATCGCGTCGTTCAGCAACCCGTCCGAGGTGGCGAACGGCAACGTATGGCTCTGGCCCAGCCAGTTCACGCTGGACGGCTATAAGGAGCTGCTCCGGCACGACGATATCTGGACCGGCTATCTGAACACAATTCTGTATACGCTGGTGGGCACGCTGATCGGCTTGTTTGTGAATATATCCGCAGCGTACGCGCTGTCCCGCCGCGATCTGGTGGGCCGCAGGCTGATCACGTTCTTCTTCATCTTTACGATGTTCTTCAACGGCGGCCTGATCCCGACCTATTTCACGATACGGGATTTCCACCTGTACGATACGTTTTGGGTCATGGTGCTGCCCTTCTCGGTCGCGGTGTACAATATGATCGTGGCCAGAACCTTCTTTGACAGCAGCCTGCCGAAAGAGCTTCTGGACGCCGCGCAGATCGACGGCTGCGGAAACCTGCGCTTCTTTTTCTCTATCGCGCTGCCGCTTTCCAAGGCGGTTATCGCGGTGATCGCCCTCTATATCGCTGTGGCGCAGTGGAACTCGTATTTTAACGCGCTCGTCTATATCCGCAGCGAGAATTTAAAGCCGCTGCAGCTCGTGGTGCGGAACATCCTCATCACGAATCAGTCTCTTGTAGGCGCCGGAGACGGCCTCGCGGCGCAGGAGGCCATGCGCCTTTCCAACCTGATGAAGTACGCCGTGATTATCATCACCACTGTGCCGATCATGTGCGTGTACCCCTTCGTGCAGAAGTATTTCAGTCAGGGCGTGATGATCGGTGCCATCAAGGGGTGAGCGCCTCTCTTTTCCCGTGTGACGATGCCGCGGCAGTGCGCTGCGGCATAAAAGTCATAAATATTCAAAACTGTAAGGAGATGCAAACATGAGGAACAAATGGACACGCGTGGGCAAAACGCTGCTCTGCCTGACGCTGGCAGCCGCCCTGCTCGCCGGCTGCGGCAGTGGCGGCGGAAGCAGCACCGGCGGGGATTCCAAGCCGGCGGAGGGCTCTTCGGGCGCTCCCGCGGCGGCGGAGAATTTCAACGAGACGGGCCTGCCCATCGTCAACGAGCCGGTCGAGCTGACCTTCCTGTACGTGAAGGGCGCCAATCTGGCCGACTTTGAGGAAAACGCGATGTTTCAGCAGATGGAAGCGGATACGAACGTCAAGATCAACTGGCAGTATGCCGGCGACGCGGATTGGGCCGAGCAGAAATCCCTGCTGCTTGCAAGCGGCGATCTGCCTGACGTTTTCTTCGGCAGCAACTCGCTGAAAGACATGGACATTGCGACCAATCAGGACCTGTTTATCCCGCTGGAGGAGTACGTCGAGAAATACTGCCCGAACATTCAGGCCGCGTGGGAGGCCGAGCCCACCATGCGGAAAATGGTCACAAATCCGGACGGGCACATCTACACGCTGCCCGGCAAGAAGCCCCTGCGCCCGAAGGGCTGCGACACGCCCTTCATCAACAAGACGTGGCTGGACCGCCTCGGCCTTGAAATGCCCACCACGGTGGACGAGTGGTACGAGGTCTTGAAGGCGTTCAAGGAGCAGGACGCAAACGGCAACGGCGACCCGAACGACGAAATTCCGCTGACCGGCAGCGCGAAGCAGAACCTTTTCGACTGGATCCGCTATATCAACCCGTGGGGCATCACCGACAGCCTCGAGGAGAACTATATGGCGCTCGATCAAGAGACGCTCAAGCCCGTATTCATCCCCGCGGACGAGCGCTATAAGGAGGCCGTGGCCTTCTTCCACAAGCTGTATGCCGAGGGTATCATGGACCCGGAATTCATCACGCAGGATAGCTCCATGGCCGATGCGAAAATGAAAAACGAGGAGGTTTCCCTCGTGGGCACCGGCATCACGTGGGAGGTTACCTCCGGAACTCAGCCGCATCAGGACGAATACGTTCCGATGCCGCCGCTGGCCGGCCCGAACGGTGACCGCTATATCCGCGGCAACGACGAGACGATCACGTATTCCCGCAATGAGTTCACCGTGACGACAGCCTGCGAATATCCTGAGGTTGCCATGCGCTGGGCGGATTACTTCTCCACCGACGATATTTCTGTGCAGTCTTATTGGGGGCCCTATGATGTTGTGCTGGAAAAGGACGCCGACGGAAACATCACTTTCCTTGATCCGCCGGAGGGCAAGACCGGCGACCAGTGGTACTGGGAGATCTCGCCCCGCGACCACGGCCCGAAGTATGTGAGCCCTGAGTTTGAGGCGAAAATCGTTCTTCCCGAGGACAGCGGCGACGGCGCCAAGCTGAAGGAGGACGAGATCATGAAGGAATATGTCGCAAAGCCGTATCCGATGGTCAACTACACGAGCGAGCAGGCCGAGGAAATCTCTGCTCTGACCGTGGACATCTACAAGTATGTCAATGAGACATGGGCAAACTGGATCGTCAACGGCGGCATTGAGGAGCAGTGGGAGGCCTACGTGGACCAGCTCAACCAGATGGGCCTTGAGCGCCTGATGGAGATCTATCAGGAAGCGCTCGACGTCTACAATAACGCGGGCTGACCGCTCCCGCCGTTTCCAAAATAAATCTGCGGAGCCTGGAGACTGCCCCGGTCTCCGGGTTTCCGCCTTTTGGCGGGATGGGCTGCACATGGCCCGCAAAAAACAGAGAGGATGTTGAATATGGAAAAGAAAGTATTTCGCGTGGGCAGCGTGGGCATCGGCGGCATCTCCCGCGGCGTGCATCTGCCGGGCATCGAGAAAAGCCCGGACCTGCGGCTGACGGCGGTGTGCGACCTAAAGCCCGAGCGTATGGCCTATGCGCGGGAGAAATATGGGGTGCCCGAGGCAAATTGCTTTTCAGATTACCGCGACCTTGTGAACTGCCCGGATGTGGATGTGGTGGATATTTCCACCTCCAACAACGCGCACTTTGCAGTGGCAAAGGCTGCGATCGAGGCGGGAAAGCCCTACTGCATTGAAAAGCCCGTCACCCTAACGGCGGAGGAGGCGGATATTCTCGCGCGGATGACCGCGGAGCGCGGGCTTCCCAGCATGGTATGCTTCTCCTACCGCTTCAAGGCTGCGGCGCGCTATGCACGGGAGCTTGTGGAGCAGGGCATGCTCGGGGAAATCTACCACGTTTACATGCAGTATTTGCAGGCGGGCGGCGGCCCTTCTTACGATCTGCCGCGCTCCTGGCGATACCAAAAGGCACTCACGGGCACCGGCGCGCTGGGCGACCTCGGCTGCCATGCGCTCGATCTGGTGGGCTTTGTCACCGGCAAGGGCTACCGACGGGCCGTGGGCCACGCGGACACCTTTGTGCACAGCCGCCGTCTCGAGGAGGGCGAGGGTATGGGCCCGGTGGATGTGGACGACTTCTGCCACTACCTGATGGAGATGGATGGGAAAACCGCCGCGAATTTCTCGGTCACGCGCTTCGCTTACGGCCGCGGCAACTACCAGCGCATGGAGATCTACGGCAGCAAGGGCGCGCTCGTCTACAGTCTGGATGTGACACCCGGCGTCGATGCGCTTGAGGTCTGCATCGGCGCGCCCTACGAACGCGTCGGCGCCTTTACAAATCTGCCCGTTCCGGAGCGCTTCCATGCCGACCAAATGCAGGCGTTTGCAGACGTGCTCAACGGCTGCGGCGACGGGACGGCGGCCACCATCGAGGATGGACGGCGCATCCAGCACGCACTGGATACGATCATCCGCTCGGCGGAGGAAGCAAGGTGGCTGCCCTGCGGCGGGCAGAAAGCCCTTTCATAACGGGCGGAGAGGGCGGGCCGGTGCGCCGCTCTGCCGTGAAAACAGCGAAACGCGCTTTCCAACGGGAGTTGAAAAGCGCGTGTTTGCTTCCTGTTTTCATGTGTCTTGCAAGGGGAAGTCAGCCTGCGTTTTGCAGAATCTCCGCGGCCTGCTGATAGCGGCTTTCCTTCCAGTCCAGAAGGAGCCGGAAGTCGCCGCTTTGCAGCTCGCGGACCGCGGCCTCGTATGCCGGCGCGACCTCCTCGGGCGCGCAGTCCTCCACAAGGCGGACAACCTGCGTTCCGCAGTAGGTTTCCCGGCGCTCGGCGGCTGCGGCAAGCCGTGTGTTGGAATAGTGCGAAAACAGGATCTCATAGTGCGCGGTCGGAACGATATAGCGGCTTTCTACGTCGGCGGTCTGCGGCTCGTCCGTTTCAGCGGCGGCGCCCTCGAGCCCCGCCGCCTGAAGAACCGCCTTCTGTTCTTCGGAAAGCGGCATATTCTGCCGGTAAAAGGCCGCGAGCAGGCGGGCGAGAGCCTGCGGATAGGCGCTCTCTTTTAAGAACAGCGTGGAGGCGTACTGCTCGTTGAAATTGCTGGCGAAAGCGGGCTCCCGCCCGGAATCGGAGTGCAGGGGCGATACGATCTCGTACTGCTCCAAAACAGGGGAATCCTCCGGCAGGCAGGCCAGCAGGCGGCCGAGCTCCGGCGAAGCGGCGAGAAAGAGCTCGCCGTTCTCGAGCTGCGCGAGGAGCGCTTCTGCGCTGAGGGTGAAAACATCCGGCGAGAGCAGGCGCTCCCGGTACAAGCTGTTCATGTATTCGAGCGCCTCCAGCGTGGCCGGGTGAAAAAAGACGTCCGTCCATTCGCCGTCCGACACGGCGGCAGCCCCGAACATCTGCTGCAGGCTTGAAAATTCCAGATAGCAGGGGACGAGTGCCGGTTCGGTTTTCCGAATGGTCTTGAGCTGCTCGAGCACCTGCGCTTTTTCCTGAAAATCCGTGTCCGTCCAGTGGAACTTTTCGAGCATGTCGCGCCGGGCGATCATCACCGTATCGGCGCTGGCGGAGGTGTCCTCCGTAAGAATGGTGCTCGTGTGGGGGTAGGCGTACACTTTTTCCCGCATGTTGCCGCACCACCGGACGAAATCCTCCGGCAGGGTGAAGCCCGGAAGCTCGCGGTCGAGGAGATCCTGCAGGGCCCATGCCGCGCCGGTGGTTTCCAGCCGCTTAAAGCTGGGGTCCGTGTACCAGCAGGTGACCGCGTCCACCGGTACGCCGGCAGCGGCCATATTCAGGAATTTTTCCATGGTGCAGAAGGTGATTTCCACCGGCATGCCGGCGAGCGCCGCGCACGACGCCTCCGTGGGGCAGAGCGCGCGGCAGGCTTTTCCGCCTTCGCCGTAGGGGGTGATAAACGCCCATTGGAGGGCGGGGGATTCCTCTGTGCGGACGACCTCAAAGGGCTTGTGCCGCGGGCGCAGAAGCGGGAATGCAGCCAGCGCCAGCAGGCAGACGGCGGCGAACATGAGGTCGATGCGCCGGCCGCGGTGAAGCCCGCCGGTGCGCGTGCGGAAAAATGCCATGGCATCTCCTCTCCTTTCGTGAAAATACATCTTAAATGTCCGGAATGACGCGGGAAAATGGACGCTTTGATCCATTTAATGATAGTCCAAAATCAGGGAAAAGTCCAGCGGAAATTTCTGATCCCGCGGATCGCTGGCGTTCCCGCCTGCATTGCCGGAAAGGGGGCCGTGTATGAAGCGCTGGTGGAACCGGCTGAAAATCTCGCATAAGATCATACTGGGCTTTTTGGGGTTGATCGCCCTGCCGCTTTCGCTCCTGCTGACCTTCAATTTCTTCTCTTTTACGGCGCAGTACGAACAGCGGCTCACCCAGAGCGGCAGGGATATGCTTGGCATCGTCGTGCAGGACATCAACGAAAAGCTGGATCACGTCGAGATGCTGGTGCAGGTGCTGGCCTCGAACCGCCGGCTCGTCTCGTTTCTCTCCCGCGATTACGAGGGGGCGGCCTCCTATGAGGAGTACACCCAAACCGTTCTGCCGCTGCTGGAGGGGGCTGGGAACACGGTGACCCCGCCGATCGAGCGCATTTTGCTTTTGACGGATAACGGCACGATCCCCGAGGGCTACGGTGTGGTGTACCATATGGATGCCGCGCCGGAGAGCATACCGGAGTCGCTTTTGGATGGCGGCAGCGCGGATGTGTGGTATGTGACGGAGGAGGATGGCGCGCAGGTGCTGTATTACATCTGCCCCGTCCTGTCGTCGCCGCGCAAGAGCGAGGGCTATATTTTGGCCAGAATGCTGGGGGAGAAGCTGTTTTCGGAGATCCGCATGCTGCAGGAGGGCGAAACCGCGCTGTTTTTACTGGATGCGGAGAACCGGCCGGTCTTTTCCAACGTGCAGACCGACGCGGATTTCCACTTTTCGGAGGAGACGGCGGCGCAGGGCGCTGTGCGGTATTTCTCCGCCCCGCTCGAGCGGCTGCCCCTGCGGGTGGGTGTGGCGCTCCCCGCCGGGGAGAACGGTATTTTGCAGCGGAATTCTCTGCTCACACTGGTGCTCATGGGGCTGCTTTCGTTCCTATTCCTATCGCTTTTTTACTCGCTGCTCCGCTCCGTGATCGCCCGGCTGCGCCGGTGCGGCGACGATATGGAGCGCATTGCGGCCGACGATTTCAACGGCGCGCTTGCGATTGAATGGCTGGACGAGATCGGGATTATCGGGCAGCAGTTCAACCGGGTTCTCGAGCGGATGCACGCGCTGATGCAGGAGAATATCCGGAAAGAGACGGCCTACAAGGACGCGCAGCTCAAGGCGCTGCTCCTGCAGATCAATCCCCACTTTATCTACAACACGCTCGACATGTTCGCGGGGAAGCTCACGCTGGACGGGGAATATGAGCTTGCGGATACGATGTGCGATTTCGCGCAGATGATCCGCTACAACACGGTGGCCTCCGGCACATCGCTGCCGATGCGGGACGAGCTGGAGCACGTGCAGAATTACGTGAGTCTGCAAAGGTGCCGGTACGGCGCGCGCGTCGTGCTGCGCATTCACGCGGCGGAATCGCTTCTCGGCGTTTCCATACCGCGCTTTCTGCTCCAGCCCATCGTGGAAAATGCGTTCGAGCACGGCTTTGCCGGCCGGGCGCCGGATGCGGAGCGCTGCATTGTGGTCAGTGCCAAGCGGCTGGGAAAGCGGCTGATCCTGCGCGTATGGGATAACGGCCAAGGCATGGAGCCGGAGCAGGTGGCGGAGATGAACCGGAAGTTCGCTCTGCCCTATGATGCGCTTGCGCTGCGCCACGAGGAAAAGCGGGGAATCGGGCTGGAAAATATCAACGACCGCCTGCGGATTTTTGCGCGCGCCGACGACCGGCTGGTGCTGCGCAGCCGCAGGGGCCGGTATACGAGCGTGTTTGTTCTGTTGGAGCTGTAGGGTGCAGGGCGGTCCGTGCGGCAGAAAATGGGAAAACTTTGTGCGGAAAGGGGCGGGAACAAATGCTTTCAATCCTGATTGTGGACGATGATCCTCTCTTGTGCGCGGCGATGCGCCGTAAAATTCAGATGGTGGATCAGGAGAATAAGCTGGGCATTCGGGAAATCACAGCGGCGCATTCGGTGCAGGAGGCTTGGGACGTGCTGCGCGGCCGAACAGTCGATGTGCTGATCAGCGATATTCAGATGCCCTATCAGTCCGGGCTGGATCTGGTGCGGGAGGTGAGCCGCACCTACCCGGAGATTCAGATCGTGATCCTGAGCGGTTACGACGACTACACGTATATGCGGGGGGCGATGCGCAGCGGCGCGGTGGATTATCTACTGAAACCGGTGAAGCTGGTGCAGATTCAGGAGGTGCTTCTGAAATGTGCGGAGAATCTGCGCGCGCGGGGCGGACAGGCCGCCGAGCGGGACGGTCTGAGCAGGCTGGAGGACTGGCTGAACGGGCTGCAGCGCGGGCAGAGCGGCGAGCCGCCGGATTTCCTTTCCCGCCCGGTATTCTGGGTGGCGTGGGGCTTCGGCGGACAGGATGCGCGCCGAGCGGCATTGCTGCGCGGCTTTTGTGTGCAGGCGCACCGGGATGATGCAGACCTCTATCCGGTGCAGAGCGCGGACGGCGATTCCGTCCTGCTTATCAATACGGCGGGCCGCCGGGCGGAGACGGTGGAAGCGTGCCTGATGGCCTGCCGGGCCTTTTGTGCCGCAGAGGGTGCGGAGATCTGCTTTGCCGTGAGCCGCCCGTTCGATGACCCGGGCGCATACCCGGCTTTTTACAAGGAGGCCCGCTATACTGCGGCCTACCGGATGCTGGAGCCGTTTTCCATTCGGTTTGCCGCGCCGCGGTGGACTGTGGAGAGGAGCCGACTTCCGCGGTATCAGGCGCGGGTTCACGCTGCCTTTCAAAGCCGGAACTTTGCGGGGATCCGCGAGTGGCTGCAAAAAATCTTCTGCCTCGATTTCTTTCAGGCGCAGCCCTATCCCGAGGAGATCCGCGGGTTTTACAATTACTGGGTCTCGCAGATGCAGGAGATGGCCTCAGCCTTTCACCTCGAGCTGGAGCCGTTTCCGCATTTCACGCGATTTGAGAGCCTCGAATCCATGCAGGCATATCTGCAGAGCGCGCTGGAACGCGTGGAGGCGGCGGGAAACGCCTCCACCGACAAGTACGCTTACATCCTGTCCACCGCGATGGAATACGTGGAGCAGAACTACAACCGGGAGATCAGCATGAACGAGGTGGCGGAGAAAGTGTCGGTCAGCTACAATTATTTCAGCCGTCTGTTCAAGGCGCAGATGAACCAGAGCTTTTCGGAATATGTGGCGTCCGTGCGCATGCGGGAGGCCAAGCGCCTGATCGAGGAGGACCCGTCCATCAAGATAAAAGATGTCGCCGCGCTCGTCGGCTACGAAAGCGTTTACGCTTTCTCCCGGGCCTTCAAGCAGTATTTTCACGTTTCGCCCAAGCAAAAGCGCGCTCGGTGAGCGCCGCTCGAGAAGTGTGCCGGACGGCCTGTGGGAAATGGCAGGATAATAACAAAAAAGAAATTGCCCCGCATTGTGTAAAGCACACGATGCAGGGCAATTTCTTTTGGAAAATTTGATGCCTGCTTTTTATCTGAAGTCTGAAATGACCGCTGAGATGCTGAAATCGTGCGCATCAGGCCGATTTCATAATTTAGAAACATTTCCGAATCAAATCAAAAACACAGGCGCTTTAAGATAGAGGCATCAAAGAAACGGTCACAGAAACAAACGGAGGTATCTGAAATGAAGAAAAAGAATTTTGTATCCATGATCATGGGAACGATCGGCGGCGTTCTGTTCGCGCTGGGCATGTGCATGTGCCTGCTGCCGGAGTGGAACGCGTTTAATCAGGGCGTTGTCATCGCTGCGGCAGGCGCAGCCGAGCTTCTGGTTATGCTGCTTGTCCGCCGCAAAATGGAGGGCAAGCCCGCCGTCCGCCTGAGCGGCAAGATTATCGGCTCGACGCTGCTTGGCATTGCCGGTGCTCTGGCGCTCGGCGTCGGCATGTGCATGACGATGGTGTGGAGCATACTGATCCCCGGCATACTGGTTGGCCTGACCGGCATCGTGCTTCTGCTCTGCTTAATTCCCCTCGTCAAGGGCTTGAAGTAAGGGAGGGGAGAACAGATGTCAAAATTTTTTATCTCAGCTGCGGCCGCTGCGGCTGCACTGGTCGGTATCGCGGCGGCAGCGATTTGTTTCGTGCGCAGGCGCAGAAAATCGTATTCGGATTAAGGGGGAATTTTATCGTGGCAAAATCAAAGCTGATCAAGGCGAATGAAAAGATCGCCGAGGGTGTTGTGGGCGGCTACAGGAAAATCGAGAACGGCGTTGTCGGCGGCTATAAGAAAATCGAAAGCGGCGTTGTCGGCGGGTTTACAAAAATGACCGACAAGTTTGTGGATCAGTTCCTGACAAAAGAAGGCGAGTCCGTGGAGGACGCGAAGAAGCGGCTTGCAGCCGAGCAAGCGGCTCGTGAGGCGGCTGTAAAAAGATAGAAACACGGGGGGCGGCGGCTGGTGTGCCGTCCCTCAGCCGCTTAAAGGAGAAAAATCCGAAAAAATTTGCGCAGTGGCTCAAACGCAAACAAAACCTTAACAACTCTATGCTATACTGAAAAAACATGAGGAGGCGCATGGGGATATGTTTAAAATATTAGTTGTGGAGGATGACCGGGATCTGAACCACGCGGTCTGCAATTTTCTGGGGCAGAACGGCTACGAGGCCATCGGGTGCCTGAGCGCCAATGAAGCCTACGACGCCATGTATGGCGGCACGCTGTTTGACATGATCGTTTCCGATATTATGATGCCCGGCGTGGATGGCTTTGAGTTTGCGCAGACCATACGGGAGCTGAATCAGGAGATCCCCATTCTTTTTATGACGGCGCGGGATGATTTTTCCGCGAAGCAGCGGGGCTTCAAGGCGGGGATCGACGATTACATGGTAAAGCCGATCGACCTCGACGAGCTGCTCCTGCACATCGGCGCGCTGCTGCGCCGGGCGAGGATCGCCAGCAGCCGCAGGCTGGAGGTCGGAAAGCTCCTCTTAGACGCCGACGAGCGCACTGCGTATCTGGACGGCGAGGAAATCTCCCTGACGGTGCGGGAGTTTAATTTGATCTACAAGCTGCTCTCCTACCCGAAAAAGACCTTCACCCGCTCGCAGCTGATGGACGAATTTTGGGATGGGGATACCACCTCCGGTCTGCGCACGGTGGACGTCTACATGACGAAGCTGCGGAATAAGTTTTCGGAATGCGAGGATTTCGAGATCGTGACGGTTCACGGCCTCGGCTACAAGGCGGTGCTGAAATGAAAGCGAAGCAGGCGCAGAATAAGCGCTTTCCGTACCACATCTTTTTCATTTATTTTGGGATCCTGCTGCTGATGAGCGGCATACACACCGGCTTTATCACGCTGGGCAATCAGAGGGGCTGGTCCCCTATCATACAAACCGCCCTGCCGATTATTTATTGGGCGCTCATCGCTGCGGCGCTGACGGCTTACACGCGCGGGACGATCAAGCGCAACTACGACAAGCCGATGCAGAATATTTCTGATGCGGCGGAAAAGGTAGCCAAGGGTGATTTTTCCGTGCGCCTGCCGGTTTTCTCCCGATTGGGCTCTGTGGATTATCTGGACAGGATGACGGCGGATTTTAACAAGATGGTGGAGGAGCTGGCCGGCGTGGAGACGCTGCGGACCGACTTTATTGCAAACGTGTCGCACGAATTGAAAACGCCTTTAGCGGTCATGCAGAATTACGGCACGATGCTCCAGCAGCCGGGGCTTTCCGAGGGAAAGCGCATAGAATACGCCAAGGCTGTTACGGAGGCTTCCCGCCGTTTGGCCGATATGGTTTCCAATATCCTGAAGCTGAATAAGCTGGAAAATCAGAGTTTGTATCCCGATGCGAAAACGTATGATTTGGGGGAACAGCTCTGCACGTGCCTGCTGGGCTTTGAGGAGATTTGGGAGCGGAAAGGGCTCGACATTCAAACCGATATACAGGAGGACGTCCGCGTAACGGCGGACCCCGAGCTGCTGTCGCTCGTGTGGAACAACCTGTTCTCGAACGCCGTCAAATTCACGGAGGCGGGGGGCATGGTATCGCTGACGCTGGAGGTGCAGGAGGAAATGGCCGTCGTCACGGTTTCCGATACGGGCTGCGGCATTCCGTCCGAGGTTGGCAGGCATATTTTTGAAAAGTTTTATCAGGGGGATACCTCGCACGCGACGCAGGGCAACGGTTTGGGGCTCGCGCTGGTGAAGCGGGTCATCGACATTATGGACGGCGAAATTCTGGTGAACAGCGAGGCCGGAAAGGGCAGCGCCTTTACCGTCCGGCTCAGGAGGGAGATGGATGGAACGGTTTAGACGCATCGTAAAAAAACTGTTCTGCCTGCCGCCTCTCGCGACGGTCCTGATCGCCGTACCCTCCTTTGTATTTGTGTTTTTCATGCTGGGCACCGGGAATAAATCGCCCGCGGCTTATGCAGCCTACGGCCTTTCGGCCTACGCCATGATCATCACCGTGACCGGCATCGCCGGGATTGCTGAGGCCGCAAGGAACGGGTGGGAGGAAATGCCGCTGGTCAGGAAAATCCGCAGCAGCCCTATGGGAAGCCGTCTGCTTGGGGATGTTGCGTTCAGATCGGAGCTCCTTCTGCACGGCGGGCTTGCTGTGAACCTTTTGTACGCGGCGCTCAACCTGTATTCCGGCGTGCGGTATCAGTCCGCTTGGTTTGTGGCGCTGGCGTTTTATTATACCCTGCTGTCCGTTATGCGGGGGTTTCTGGCGGGCCGGCTGCACCGGGCGCCTGCCGGGCAGGATCTCCCGGCGGAGCTGCGCAGCTATCGCATCTGCGGGATCGTGCTGCTCGTTATGAATCAGGCGCTGGCGGGAATCGTCTTTTACATTGTGAAGCAGAACCGCGGCTTTACGTATTCGGGCACGCTGATTTACGCCATGGCCGCCTATACCTTTTACATCACGATTTCGGCCGCCGTCAATGTGGCGCGGTTTCGAAAGCACGGCAGCCCGCTTCTGTCGGCGGCGAAGGCCATCAGCCTGACGGCGGCGCTCGTGTCTATGCTGTCGCTGGAAACCGCCATGCTGGCGCAGTTCGGCGCGGAGACACCGCGGTTTCGGCTTGTCATGACCGCGGCGTCCGGCGGGGCGGTGTGCGTGTTTGTGCTCGGCATGGCGGTTTATATGATCGTTCGCTCCACACGGCGGCTCAAGAGTCTGCGGCCGGACCGCCCGAAACAATAGCAATAGCTTTGGAGAATAATACACGCCGCGCACGATTGCTGCGCGGGCTTAAAACAGGAGGTTACCACTATGAGCGAAAAAAAGGATACATTCCATTTCAGCTACTCTGCAAAGCAGCAGGAGGAGATCCGGAAAATCCGGGAAAAGTACCTTCCAAAAGAGGAGAACAAGATGGAGCAGCTTCGGCGGCTGGATGAAAGCGCCACGAGGCCGGGCACGATTGCCGCTATAATCGTGGGCGTCATCGGCGCGCTGCTGCTCGGCGTCGGCATGAGCTGCACAATGGTCTGGGCGGAGCAGTTTTTTATCCCGGGCGTTATTGTCGGCGTGCTCGGGATTGTGCTTGTGGGCGCGGCCTATCCGCTTTACAGCCGCGTCACCAAAAAGCGCCGCGAGAGGCTTGCCCCGGAAATCATGCGGCTCACCGACGAGCTGTCCCAAAAATAAAATAGAGCTAAAACAACTGGCACGGGAGGGATCTCCGCTGTACCGGTTGTTTTTATATTCCGCAGGCTGCGCTGCGCGCCCTGCTTTACGTCTGCTGTTTCAAGGGGCGTTTCACGGTGGTCTCCGTTCCTCTCCCGTATGTGCTGCTGACAGCGATATTTCCGTCGTGCAGCTCGACAATCCATTTTACGATCGACAGTCCCAAGCCGGAGCCGGCGCGGTCTCTGGATCTATCCGCCCGGTAAAATCGCTCGAAAATATGCGCCGAATCCACTTCTCGGATGCCGATCCCGCTGTCTGAAACCGTAAAGGTGCGGCAATCGGCCGAGCCGGCTGCCCTGACCGTCTCCGTTCTCTCCGGTGCGCCGCATTTGATGTTGTTCGCGATCAGGTTGATGAGAAGCCGCCCGCATAAATCGAGCAATAAAATTGCAGACTGCCTGTATTTTGAGGAGGCGCAGTAATAGGATAAGAGTATACAAGGATCTTCCGCGTCTGCTGATCGTGCTGGCCGCGGTCTTTATCGCGATGGAGGTTCTTTACTGGTACAACCCCTATAATAACTTTCTGGGGATGCGGGCCTCTGCCGCTTGGATGACCGCGTTCTGCTGCCTTTCCTTTGTTCAGTCCGCGCGGGCGATCCTCTGCGAGCGGCGGCTGTCGGGCACCGCTGTGAAGAAGCAGGGCCGGGGAGACGGACCGTGCCCGGTCCCGCCGTAAACCGGCCAGCGGCAAAATATTTGCCGGAATCCAATATGCGGGGCGCCGTTTAGGAGCCGCCGAATCAAAAGGCCGGAGCGATTACGCCGGCCTTTTACTCATAGCGGATGGCTTTAAATTGTGCCTTTCTCGAAAATAACATTTCTATAAACGGAAGGGGAAAGAGCCGGTTTATAAATTGTTTAAGAGGGATTTACCGGCGTTTTAACCCTTGCACGTACACTGGTCTCGCATTCAAAAAACGAAAAGAAACGGAGATTGAATTTATGGAAACCTTGTTTCAGCCTGCGCCGGAAGCCGGCCTCACCGCCGAGCAGGTTGCAAGCCAAAAAAAGAACGGGAAGCAGAACCTCCAGCCGGAGAGAGCCACGAAAACCACCGGCCGAATCTTAAAGGACAATATCTGCACCCTGTTCAATCTGTTTAATGTGCTGATTGCCGCTGCGCTGGCTTTTGCAGGCGCATGGTCCAATATGCTGTTTATCCTGATTATCGCCCTCAACACGCTCATCGGCATCGTGCAGGAACTGCACGCCAAAAAGCTGGTGGACAAGCTCTCTCTTTTGTCCATGCCCACGGCAAAGGTGATCCGCGGCGGCGCGGCTTCGGAGCTCCCTGTGTGGGAGCTTGTGGAGCGGGACGTCATCGAGCTTGAGGCCGGGAAACAGGTCTGCTCGGATTCCGTCGTCCTGTCGGGCGAGGCGGAGGTGAACGAATCCCTTTTGACCGGAGAATCCGACCCGATTTCAAAATCAGCCGGTGACCGCCTGCTTTCCGGCAGCTTCATCATCAGCGGAAGATGCCGGTGCTGTGTGGAGCATGTGGGGGCGGAAAACTACGCGGCGAAAATCGCACGGGAGGCGAAGCGCCTGCGCGGCGTGCACTCCGAGCTGCTTGCCTCCATGCGCAGAGTCACCCGCTTTACCGGCTTTTTGATCCCGCCGCTGGGCATCCTGCTCTTTCTGGAGGCGTTCTTTCTCCGGGGCGATGCGGCCGGGCACGCCGTCGTCACCACGGCGGCCGGCTTGCTCGGCATGCTTCCCAAAGGGCTTGTGCTGCTGATCAGCGTCAGCCTCGCGGTGGGGATCATCACCCTTTCTAAAAAGAGGGTTTTGGTGCAGGAGCTGTATGCCCTTGAGGCTCTGGCGCACGTGGATACCCTTTGTCTCGATAAAACCGGAACGCTGACCCAAGGCAGGATGCGGGTGGAGGCGGTTTACCCCACAGAGCTTTGCCATGCCGCTCTATTTGAGGAGTGGATGGGTTCTTTTCTCCGCCATTCGGACGACAACAACGCCACCTTTCAGGCGCTGCAGGCGTATTTTAAAACGAATATCGTGCGTTCTCCCATGCGCAGGATCCCATTTTCCTCCGAGCGGAAGTGGAGCGCCATGGAATTTGAAGACGCCGGAACCTTTGTGATCGGCGCGCCGGAGCGGCTGGGCGGCGGCCTTCCCTTGTACCTGCAAAGGGAGGCGCAGGCCGGCAAGCGCATTTTGACGGCCGGGCTCGCCAAGGGGCCGGTGGAGCCGTCGCTTCCGCTGCCTTCCGTTGAGGCGCTCGCCTATATCGTGATTTCCGATCCGATCCGACCGGGCGCCGCCGAAACGCTGGCGTATTTTCAAAAAGAGGGCGTCGCGCTGAAGCTGATTTCCGGCGATAACCCGGCAACCGTTTCCGCGCTGGCAAAGCAGGCGGGCTTTCCGGAGGCGGAGCGTTTTATCGATATGAGCGGCGTCACGGAGGAGGCCGAAATCGAAAGGGCGGCCCGCTCTTATTCGGTGTTCGGCCGCGTATCGCCCCTGCAAAAGAAACTGCTGGTACAGGCGATGCAGAAAAACGGCCATTCCGTAGCGATGACCGGCGACGGCGTCAACGACCTTTTGGCGCTCAAAGAAGCGGATTGCAGCATTGCCGTGGCGGAGGGCAGCGACGCCGCCCGGCAGGTGGCGCAGGTGGTTCTGCTGGATTCGGATTTTTCCGTCCTGCCGGACATCGTCGGCGAAGGGCGGCGGGTGGTCAACAACATCACCCGCGTGGCCGGTGTGTTTTTCGTGAAAACCATTTATTCTGTGCTGCTGTCGCTGGTTTGTCTGGTTTTGAATATTCCGTTTCCCTTCATGCCGATCCAGATCACTCTGATCGACCTCATCATCGAGGGCTATCCGGCGTTCTTTATGTCCTTCGAGCCGGACGGAAAGAAAATAACGGAGCGTTTTCTGCCCTCTGTTATGCGGCGCGCGATTCCCAATGCGGCTTCGATTTTGGTCTGCTTCCTCGTACTGCTCGGCCTGCCGCTGCTCGCGCCGATTTCGCCCGATCAGCAGGGGATTCTGCTTTACCTGCTGGTTGGAACGGTCGGGATTCAGGCGGTATTCAAGGCGAGCCTGCCCCTCAACAAATTGCGGATTTTTCTCTGCGCCACCATGACCGTCGGTTTTTACGCAGCGGTTTTCCTCTTCCATTCCATTCTTCAGGTGGCGCTTCCGGCGGCGCCCACGCTGCTGCTGTTCGTCAGCCTTGCGCTGTTGAGCTTTTTGGCGGAGCGCGGTGCGGACGGGGTGGTGCGTCTCGCCGCGCGCGGGAAAAACAGCCTGACCGGCCGGCGCCGGGGCAAACGGCAGACGGCCGGAAAGGGGAG